>JAPOOP010000620.1 GCA_026713385.1 Candidatus Poribacteria bacterium
CTCCATTATCCCTACAATTCAACTCAAACTCGGAATAAAGTCCCTCAGTGATACGCAGTTGCAGGCGTTAACACGCGTCTCCCGACTCATCAGTGAATTGGCGAACCTCCCGCATGACGAACGTCAACCCTACGTTGGGCGCTCCGCCTTTGCGCATAAAGGGGGTTTGCATACCGATGCCATCCGTAAGAACCGCCTCACCTATGAACATATCGTGCCGGAAACGGTCGGTAATGCGCAACGGATTCTCGTTTCCGACCAAGCAGGACGCGGTACGATCATGAAGAAAATCGAGAAGGAATACCCGGACTACGATAAGAATTCACCACAGGTGCTGGAGCTCTTCAAACGTCTCAAAGCAGCGGAACAGGACGGCTACCAATACGAAGCCGCCGAGGCATCGTTTGAACTCTTGACGCATAAGGTCTTCAATGGATACGAATCCTTCTTTGAGGCTGTCGGTTTTCGTGTGATTATCGAACAGTTCAGTGACTACGCTATGCGTTCCGAAGCGACTGTAAAGGTCACAACCCCCGATGGTCTTACCGCACACACCGCCGCTGATGGAGATGGACCTGTCAATGCCCTTGATACTGCACTCCGAAAAGCACTTGAGCAGTTCTATCCGGCTTTGCAGACAGTTCGACTTATAGATTACAAAGTTCGGGTCTTGGATACAAAAGCAGGCACCGGCTCTAAAGTCCGTGTGCTGATCGAGGCAAGCGATGGTGAGAAGATTTGGAGTACCGTTGGTGTTTCAGAGAATATTATCTCCGCAAGTTGCGAGGCACTGATAGATAGTTTCGAGTATAAACTCTATATAGACAAAGCCTCCGTCGCTGCGTCGCAAACTTTTTAATTTTACCTTGCAGTTAAACGACGTAGGTTAAAACTTTGAAGTGCCTTTCTTAAGGGGTGCCTGCGCCATTGTTGCAGGCTTAGGGTTCGGTTTTAGGAGAGTGGCGGATGCCATTGAGACACAATAACCTTACCTACAAGTAATGTTCAAATTTTGGCGCAGCTTGCAAGCCAAAACTTGCTGTTAAAATATCTTGCCTTGAGGTCACCGTGCCTTACATCTTTGGGGGACAACATGGGACATTTAGACACAATCGAAAAAGCAGCACAGAAATTGATCGCACTCTGTCAGAAAGAGAAGCAGACAAAAACCGACAAAGAGAAGATGCTCGTAATACATACTGAGATCCTTAAAAGCATTGAAAACCTTGACGAATGCGAACTCTGCGGTGCAATCACAGAAGTGATTGTAACGATGACCTTGGCTGACATCACGGCGAAGCTGTGTAAGGAGTGTGGTGTCAAATCACTGGAGGCAGGAAAAATTCAGGCTTCCAAACAGGGGACATCTCGAAAACGGACCCGCCGTACGAAGACATCGACTTCTGCCACAGCGGAGTCAAAGACCAAAACCAGTAGAGCACCTTCCAAACGTGCAGCACTCGTTGAAGAACCAGAAACTCCCGCCGCACTACATACCCGTATTGAAGCGCAGACCGGCATCAAGAAAGCCGATGTAAAACGTCTCCATAAAATTGTTCAGGATATTGCCGCTCCGATGAGTGCCGCACATACACTCACCTATGTCCAACGCGAAGCAGAAATAGCAAAAATAAAGGTAGACGCAAAGGCATTAAAGAAGGCGGTCACCCTACTGACTTAACACGAAGGGGTCGCAAGGTGCAACTGCAGTTTAGTCCGTTTGGATATGCTTTGCCCATTCGCGATTCGCCTGATACCATTCCACGAGTGCGGTGATACCCTGACGAAAACTGACTTGGGGTCGCCACCCTAAAAGTTTTTCCGCTTTACGGATGTCCGCCCACGTCGCGCGGGCATCCGCCGGATGAAACGGTTGGTGTGAGAGTTC
>JAPOOP010000332.1 GCA_026713385.1 Candidatus Poribacteria bacterium
AGTCTCGCCGCCCTCAGTGTAGACCTGCATATCTTTGAAAGCAGGAATCAATTCAGAGACGGGGGTGCCGAGTTGGAAGTGTCCTTGCTCGTAAAGCATCATCACTGCGATGCTGGTAATTGGCTTCGTCATCGAATAGATACGGAAAATTGTATCAAATTCTAACGGTTTCTCGGTAGCAACATCCTGCATACCGAACTTTTCAAGATGGACGAGTCTGCCTTCACGTGCAATCATCGTTAGCGCACCGGGAATTTTCCCAGCGTCAACCCAGCGTTGCATGACTGGAGCGATGCGTTCCAACCGCGAGGTTGACATACCTACATCTTCAGGCACTGCGCGCGGTAATCCTTCATATCCATATCTTGCCATAAAAACCTCCCATATTAGCCGTCAGTCATCACCAGTCAGCAAAGAGACCTCGTGGCAGACATGTGACGTATGCCATATACTGAAAGCCGATTGTCATTATTAAATTAGTGTCTGATAGGTTAGTACCCGGAATTGGGCGTGGAACGGTGAATCAGCACCGACCAATTGTGTCATAAAAACGCCGATCAACTCCTCCACAGGATCGATCCAAAATGTGGTGCTTGCCATGCCACCCCAACCGCAAGTGCCTAAGGAACCGAGCGTGTGCGTTTCAGCGACATCCGTGACAACGGAGAATCCAAGTCCGAAACCGGACCCCGTTCTCTGATTGGGTTGCCACTGGTTAGCAATATGGTCCATCGTGATGAGTTCGGCAGTTTTTCTTCCAAGGAGCCGAACGCCATCGAGTTCACCATCGTTGAGTACCATCTGGCAGAAGCGGAGATAATCCGCGGCGGTCGATTGTAGTCCGCCGCCACCAGAATGGAAAAAACTCAGCGGTCCAGTTGCAGCGTGGACTTTCTCAATTGCCTGAAGCTTACCGTCTTCCCCGAATTCATATACCTTCGAATATCGGTCAGCGTTTTCAACGCGCACTGAAAAACCGGTATCATTCATGCCTAAAGGCTCAAAAATACGGGTTTTCAAAAACGTCTCAAACGGCATACCCGATACGACTCCGACAAGGTAGCCGAGTATATCAGTAGACATACCGTATTTCCATGCGTCCCCTGGGTGGTGAAGGAGCGGAATACTTCCGAGCTTATTTACCATGTTGGCGAGGTCGCCGCCGTAGAGATCTGCATCTTCATATTGCTGATCGATGGGATGATCTTCCCTATCGCTTTCATAGATAAGTCCAGCGGTATGCGTGAGTAAATGTTTTATTGTCACCTCGCGTTCTGCATCAACAATCGCACTGCCATCTTCCGTGTAAACCTTCATGTCTTTGAAAGCAGGAACAAATTCGGAGACAGGTGTGCTGAGCTGGAAATGCCCTTCTTCGTAGAGCATCATGACGGCAACACTGGTAATCGGTTTCGTCATTGAGTAGAGGCGGAAGATGGTGTCAAATTCTACTGGTTTGGCGGCAGCAATATCCTGCATACCACACTTTTCAAAATGGACGAGTTTGCCCTCACGCGCGATCATCGTCAATGCACACGGGATCTTTCCGTTGTCAACATAGCCTTGTATGACCGGCGCGATACGTCCTAACCGCGAGGTTGACATACCGACATCTTCGGGGATCGCTCGCGGTAATCCTTCATATATTGTCATTAAGTCTCCTACATTAGCCATCAGCGGTCAGTAGTCAGCAAAAAACATCCAAGCAAAACACTCTACTTTACCGGAACACCTCTTTACTGAAGGCTGATAGCTGAAAGCCAATAATCCTTATTCCGTGAGTGCTTCATAGGTCAGCACTTTAAATTGATCATGGGAAGTGGACACGTCACTGACTTGCGTCATGAGTAGACCGATCAACGCTTTTTCGGGGTCAATCCAGAAGAGGGTACCGGCGGCACCGCCCCAGCTGTAACTTCCTATTGATTCCGGTGTGTCTTTGGGTTCTTTATCATCGGTATCTTTCGATTCTTTATCATTTACGACAGAAAAACCGAGTCCAAACCAACCCTCGTGATGAGGGTAGCGCATGAGTTCAACCGTTTCCTTCTTTAATATACGGACACCCTCAAATTCGCCGCCATTGAGCAACATCTGACAAAACCGCACATAATCCGGAGCAGTTGAGACGAGTCCGCCACCTCCGCCTGGAAAGAAACGGATCTCACCGCTCGCGAGTCGTGGATCTTTATCAACACGTTCCAACTTCATTTTTTCTTTTTTATCACCTTTGATCCCCTTTCCTTTGTCTTTATCATCATCCATCTTTTTCTCTTTCTCTTTACCATCTTTCACCGCCTTTTGTGTCGTAAGTTGATACACTGCGGCAAACCGGTCCAACTTCTCTACAGGCACTGAAAATGCGGTGTCTACCATACTAAGGGGTTCAAATAGTCGTGCTTGGAGGAATTCTTCAAACGGCATCCCTGAAACCACCTGCACGAGGTAGCCGAGCACATCCGTTGAGACGCCATAGGTCCACTTCTCGCCGGGTTCATGAGCGAGCGGAATGTCGCTAAGTTTCTTCACCGTATCTCCGAGCGGCGTGCCGGGCTGAAAAAGGTTCGCCTGCCGATAGCGTTTATCGATCGATTCCTTGCCCCAGCCATAGACGAACCCAGCGGTATGTGTGAGAAGATGTTTGATGGTTACCGCTTTCTTGGCATCTAAGATTTCGGTTTGGTCCCCGTTGTAGACCTTCATGTTTTTAAATTCAGGGATGAAATCGGACACAGGCGTGTCAAGTTGAAAATGGCCTTCTTCGTAGAGTATCATGACAGCGACACTGGTAATCGGTTTCGACATCGAGTGGATACGAAATATTGTGTCCGCTTCAATAGGCTTGTTATTTTCAATATCTTGCATACCGATGGTTTCAAAATGAACAACCTTCCCGCGTCTTGCCACGACTGTCAGGAATCCCGGTATACGTCCATCATCAACATAATTTTGCATGATAGGACGGATACGTTCGAGACGTTCAGCAGAAAAACCGACCGCCTCCGGTACCGTCATTGGTAGTCCTTGTCCGAAAGCGAGTGTGGTGGTATAAAAAAGCAGTAAACATGTGTAGGTTAATAATTTCAATCTATTTTCCTTTTTCTTTTTTTAGGTTTGTTGGGTTTCGCTATATTATCTGTTATGGCGCGGTTGGAAACCGCGCCTACCGGTTTTGAGCTGTCTTATGGGACACGCTTGAGGTAACCCCACCGCGTTGCGAGTTTGCCACCGGGTTCAACGCTAAGAATTGCAGCTAATCCGACATCCATCGCTTCCTGAATTTCTGCTTCGGTTCGTGCGACATTGGAGATGCGTATCTCATCAATGACACCTTTCAATCCGTTTGCGTTATTGAGATTCGGCACGCCGATTGTAATCGGATCGGCACTCTGAAACGTGGTGCCATTGGGAGCTTCAATTTCCAATTCACCATCAACATAGGCGCGTCCCATCTTGCCATCATAGGTAAAAGCGAGATGATGCCATTTGTTGTCAGTGATGTCGGTTGTGGCATCCATACTAAATCCACACGCCCCATTTGCTCCGATTTCTGAATGTAACACATGTTGATCGACATGAACCCAGATACCGTAGTTTCGATTGCCACAGCCTGCCTTCTGTTTGCAGACAATGCCCTGCCATTTCCCTGTGCCCTCTTCCACTTTGACCCATGCTTCAATACTCAGCGTTTCCAATTCCAGTTTCTTGGTAGACTCAACAACGACGTAACCACCGTCATTCCCGGGAAATTCCAATCCGCCTCCGAATTCTGCCTTAACCCATTTAGGTTTTCCTGCGAATTTACCATCGTGTCCGTTTCCGGAAACGTCTTTCACTACATCGCCGGCACCTTCGTCAAAGAGCCAGACGGCGACGGTATTTTTGTCAACCGCTGCATGTGTAGATAGACAGACAAACAAGGTCAAAATCGCTATTGTGGTGAAACAACACTTGATGCTATAGATAGGTTTTGTATCTGTAGTGTGCATGGTCATATCCCCCTTTATTGCGGTATTCTACCAGAAAACGAATGTCAAGTCAAGCATTTGGTGATATGCCGAGATGCCGAGATAAAAATGTTGACACGAGATTACGCATCGCATATAATTTCGCATGTTCACTTGTCGGCGTGTGTTGGACACGCGTGAATCACGAGGGACACATAAGGAGGCTTACTTTATGGAAACCGAACGAATTAAAATGGGATTAGTCGGATGCGGTGGTATGTCCGGTGCGCACATGGGGGGTTACCGTCAACTCTGGTCGAAAGGGATCAGGAATTTTGAAATTGTGGCGGCGTGTGATATTGAAGTGGAACGCGCTGAAGAACGGGCACATCAGGCACACGAGTTCCAAGGCGGAACGAAGCCCGCTGTCTATACAGAACTCGATGATATGCTGGCAAAACACCCCGATCTGGAGTGTGTTGACATTTGTGCCCTCCACAGTGCACATCATACGCTCGCTGTGCCTGCGCTCGACGCCGGAAAACATGTTATTATCGAAAAACCGTTCGGTATTACAATGCGGGCATGCAAACTGATGATGGAAGCCGCGGATCGAAACGACAAGATTATTTCCGTCGCTGAAAACTATCGTCTGGCACGTATCCAACGTACCCGTAGCTGGGCAATCGCTCAAGGACGTATTGGTGATCCGCGTATGTTCTTCTGGGTAGAGGTCAGCGAAGGCTTAGGGAAATGGGGTTGGCGCAACTTCAAGATGGACGCAGGCGGCGGTTGGGCATTAGACGGCGGTGTACACTTTACGGATCTGATGCGCTATATTCTCGGTATGGAAGCCGAGGAGGTCTATGCAATCAACAAGGCTTACGAACCTTTCCGCTACGACAATCCTGCGGAAAGAGAAGGCGGATACGCCGTTGACGTTGAGGACGCGATGATCGCCACTATCAAGTTTGAGCAAGGCGTTACAGCACAGTGGACATGGGTCGGCTCTGCACCCGGACATCATTTTAATCAGCACACCGTTTACGGCAGCGAAGGCGCGCTTGATTGGAACAGAGGGTTGGTGCCGCGCGGCGGCGAACCGATCTCCAACGATGAACTCATGCAGGAGTTTACGAATAGCCTCAGCAACTCAGAACGGGAATACTACTTCCCGGGCGGTGTGGAAGATACCGTCGCGATTGAACTGAAATACTTCGCCGATGCCATTCGGAGCGGTGGCAAACCGGAAGTGGATGCCGTTGAAGGTATGCGGTCGGAAGCCCTCTGCATGGCAGTCTATGAATCGGGATGGTTCGGTCGTCCGGTGACAATTGAAGAGATCGAAAACTGCGAGTTAGAAGGCTATCAGAAGGAGATTAACGATAAATTAGGCATCGGCTAAAGGCAAATTTGTAGGCAAACGGAGTAAATAATGGATCGATTGAATGGAAAGGTTGCGATTGTTACAGGTGCCGGCAAAAAAGGGGAAGTCGACGGCACCGGCTATGCAACATCAATACTCTTCGCGAGAGAAGGTGCGAAAGTGTTGTTGGCGGACCTCTCCCCTGAGAATGCCAACGCCACGCTTGCAGAGATTGAAGCAGAAGGTGGTGAAGCATCGGTATTCATAGGAGATGTGTCCACAGAGGAAGCCTGTGCCGGGATGGTGGAAGCCGCCGTCGAACGTTTTGGTAAAGTGAACGTTCTCTTCAACAACGTCGGGCTTGGTGGTTCTGGGATGGTCACGCAGGTGGACGAGGCGAAATGGGACAGAGTGATGGATGTCAACCTCAAAAGCATGGTTATGGCGTGCAAACATGCCGTGCCTCGGATGGCTGAGGCGGGGGGCGGTTCAATTATCAACGTCTCGTCAATCGATGC
>JAPOOP010000710.1 GCA_026713385.1 Candidatus Poribacteria bacterium
CCATCGTCGGTTGAATTTTGTCCTCAATCATGCCGTAGAGCAGTTGTCCGGCTTCAAACCCGCGTTCATAGCAGTCTACGTGCGGATAGGTATCGAACCCGATGATAACGTCGGAGTAATGCGCCATCTTGGTGGTGATATTGGCATGTAGGTCGAGCGTTGTGATGATCCACGTTTCACCTACTATCTCGCGTACTGCCTGAATCAAGTCGCCTTCTGCATCTTCGAGTTCATCTGTTACCATGGCACCGTGTAAATCAAGGAGGATTCCATCAAGTTTCCCTGCGTTCTCTAAAAGCGTCAGAAACTCCGCTTTAAGCGTCTGATAAGCGGTTTGCTCTACCACACCGGAAGGTGTCGCAAACGCCCATAGAAGCGGGACAGGTTGTAAATTGAGTTGTTCAGCGACATCAAGGAAACCACCGGTAATGGTTCGAGTGCCTCGGAACGCGGCGATAATTTCGTCCCCACGGTGGTAACTCCCGTTTCTGAAGTTATCGATGGTTGTCGCGACAGGTGAAAATGTGTTAGTTTCGTGTCCGATACAACCGACTGCAATTCGCATGGGTTATCTCCTTTCGTGCTTGGATATGAAACCAATATATCATGTTTTTATCGGCATGGCAAGCGAAAGTGTGGCAGATTTTTGTTAATCAAATAGCCGAGATTTGATAGAATGATTGGTAAACATCCTTAACCACCGAATTTCACGTTACCAAGCCCCATGCAAATAAGGAGCACGCACTATGGAGTATACCTATCTCGGTCGAATTGGACTACGGGTGAGTCGTCTCTGCCTCGGCACCGTCAATTTTGGGAGACATACGTCCGAAGCAGATTCGTTGCCGGTCATGAGTCAGGCACTGCAAGCAGGAATTAACTTTTTCGATACTGCTAACATTTATAACGAAGGTTTAACAGAGACAATTGTTGGAAATTGGTTAGCAGAAGATAAAAGTCGGCGCGATCGGATTGTTCTGGCGACCAAATTGTATGGTTCGACGGGTGAAGGTCCGAATGATGGTCGTCTATCAGCGTACCATATCCGTCGAGCCTGTGAAGACAGTCTACGTCGTCTGCAAACCGATCACATAGATTTATATCAGATGCACCATATTGATCGTCGAACGCCGTGGGATGAGATTTGGCAAGCGATGGAGCAATTGGTACGTGAAGGCAAAATTTCGTACGTCGGCAGTAGCAATTTTGCGGGGTGGCACATTGCCCACGCACAGGGTATCGCTACGCAACGCAATTTCCTTGGGCTTGTCTCAGAGCAGAGCGTGTATAATCTCCGCAGCCGGAAAATTGAACTTGAGGTGTTACCGTGTTGCCGCGAACTCGGTTTGGCGGTGATTCCGTATAGTCCGATGGGGGGTGGACTGCTCTGCGGTGTGCTGGACAACCCGACCACAGGACGAAGGGGTAGGGAGTCGCTAAGAGAAACGATTGCGACGCATCGAGCACAGTTTGAAGCGTACGAAACACTTTGTGCCTCGATAGGCGCACCTCCTGCTAACGTTGCTTTGGCATGGGTGCTCAGCAATCCAGACGTTACAGCACCGATTATCGGACCGCGGACAATCGAACAACTTGAAGAGAACTTATCGGTCTTGGAATTGAAATTGGACGATGAAATCCTCGCAAAACTCGATGAGATTTGGACAGGTCCTGGTGGTGAGGCACCAGAGGCGTATGCATGGTAGCGCGTAACCGCGTTTAAGTGAATCTGTCCGAATGGATACACCGACTGGAACTAATAAGGAGTCAAAGATTTATGTCATACGAGAATGAGCTTTTTCAGGAACGCGTCGTTCGTGTAGAACGCCCGTCAGCGCATTGGACGTTGTTGCGCGCTCCGAACGGTGAGTTTCTTGGCGCGTCTGACGATGGACTTGCAGTCTTTGATTATGTAGATGACAAAGCGATATGGGAGTCGGTTGAAGGTGGTACTGCGTATCGTCATGTGGTTACCGATCTTGTCCTTAAAGTAGAGACTATAGGTTCAACAAAGGGTTGTTATCTTCGACATGACGGAACTCGGCTTGCCAGCGACGGGACTGTTGCAGTCGATGAAGGAACGGTCTTTTCTCCTGGACATGGACCCGCGCATCTGCCATCGGAATATCTAAAAACGCTCCAAGAGAACGGTTGGGTCTGTCTCCCGTCCATCATAGCACCCGACGTTGTTGAAGAGTTGGAGCGGGTTAGTTGTACGGGTCGATGGGACCATGAAACCTATGACCGAAGTAAAGGCGCACTGGTTAAGGGTGCTGCTGTCGCACAAGCGGCAACAGAGCCGGTGTCCTTGTGGGTAATGCGCCAATATATGCGGACGAGTGAGATTCGGCTGGGTCATTCACCGGGTTTCGCGATACTCACACCAGACGATGGCGAGCGGGATGTGCAAGGGTGGCATTCCGATTTCCCTTATCACTGGGGAATTTTTGCCACAAGAGGCACTGGTCCAGAGATACCACCCCACAATTTTCCTGAATTGGTTATGGGTGTTCAGCGCAATTTGTGTGTTTCCGAATTCCGTAAAGAGAACGGTGCAACCTGTTTCAAACTTGGGTCGCATACGCTCGGTGAGGGTCCACCGGACGAATGGGGACCTGGACATCTCTATCGACACCCCGGTTATCGGGCTGCCCATGGGTTGCCCTACAATGGTCCAGAGGCGGATGTCGTCGAGGCACCGGGTGGAAGTTATATCCTCTACGACTCCAGAATTTGGCATCGCGCCGGGGTGAATCGGACAAAGCGTAAACGCGCCGCAATGTTGCAAGCCGTTATTCCGATGTACATCATGCCGAAAACGGACACCAGTCGCGCCTATCGGAACTTTATTGAGAGCCCTCTCATTGAAGAATTGACACCGTTAGAGCTGAAAGAACTTAAAGCCTTGATGATAACCAGAATTGAGGGTTCCGGTGGAAAACATGTCGTCACGACTGATGCGGCACTGAGTGAAGTAGTAGGATAGCCATCAGCAATCAATAGAACAGTTTCCGTCAGCGGTCAGCAAAGAGGTTTTGTCTCACAAAAGCCTTTTGACTGACAGACGATTACTGATTTCGAATAAAAAAGGAGAAAAAATGGAAAAACGTCCAAACATTTTATGGTACTGCACAGACCAGCAACGTTTCGATACTATCGGAGCATTGGGAAACTCGCATATCAACACGCCAAGACTCGACGAATTTATGCGTCAGTCAGTCACATTCACCCACGCCTATTGCCAATCCCCCATCTGCACACCTTCTCGTGCAAGTTTTATGACGGGTATGTATCCGTCAGCCGTGAGCGTCACTGGCAACGGCAATTCGGTTTTCCCCAAACATTATGAAGATCGACTGATAACCCATGCCCTCACACAAGATGGCTACGACTGTGGGTTAATCGGTAAGCTCCACCTCGCGAGTGCCTTTGAGGCACAAGAACAGCGCGTCGATGATGGGTACCGCTATTTCCAGTATAGCCACGATCACGGGAAGCCGAATGCGCTCGGACACGAATACGCAGATTGGCAACGTGCACAAGGCGTTGACCCTGAAGCGTTGATAGCTGGAAAAGCAATCTCGCAAAGGTATCCAAACAGGAGCGGGCGTGTGCATGAACCGACTTCCGATCGCGATAATATCCCGCCACACCTGCATCAGACCTACTGGTGCACCGAGAAAACAATCGAATTTGCCGAGAAAAATCGTCGAGAAAATCAACCGTGGATGCTGAGTATCAATCCATTTGACCCACATCCGCCGTTTGACGCGCCGTGGGAGTATTATCGACGGTACGACCCGGAAACACTGCCCGGTCCATATTTTCAGGAGAGCGATATCGCCTTTCAGTCACAATTAACAGATGCGGGTATCGATTTCCAATCTCAGGCGAAACCACCTTCGGAGTGGGACGACAAACGGATGCAAGCATCTTATTACGCCATGATAGAACAACTCGACCATGAGTTCGGACGTATACTTGACTACCTCGATGCCGAAGGACTTCGTGAAGATACGATTGTTATCTTCACTTCTGACCATGGAGAGGCACTTGGCGACCACGGGCTGGTATACAAAGGGTGCCGTTTTTACGAAGGATCGGTGCGGGTGCCGCTCATGATTTCGTGGCCCGGACATTTCTTACAGGATGTTCAAAGCGAAGCACTCGTTGAACTGATCGATATTGTTCCTACGCTATATGATGCGTCGGGTATGGAAGTTCCCTACTACGTACAAGGCAAATCTCTTGCCCCACTATTGCGCGGTGATGTTCCTGCGAACGAACATCGAGAGGCGGTTCGTTGTGAATTTTTCGATGCAATCTCGATGCCCGATCAGACACACGCCACGATGTATCGGGACCGACGCTGGAAACTCGTAACCTATCATCAAAAGGGACTCTGCGAACTTTATGACCTCGACAACGATCCTTGGGAACACAATGATCTTTCAGATCATGCTGATTATCAAGCCGTCAAATGGGAACTGATGCAGAAAAGTTTCGACGCAGCCGTCTATGCACACCCTCAGATGATACCGCGTGTCGCTTCGCATTAGCAAAACCGCTCTACGTTGATTTAATGGATAGGTGTGCTATGTAAACGCGATTGGCGTGAATTCGGTTTAAGTGTTCAGCGGAAACGCACAAAGGAATTCCGCTGGTTAAATCTGCCCTATTTCGGGCAACTGGGTGTAGCGTCTGTTCTATTTTGTGCAGCTTTTTCTGGTATTCCGCAATTAATTCCGCCAATATGGTAGTGTTCGGACTGGCACAGAATTTGCTCGTTGCTGTGGTAACGTGGGTTCGGTTTAAACATCTTTGGTGATTTCTCTGAGATTCTGCAACCTTTCCACTCTAAAAGTGTGTCACTAATAGTTAAAGTGAGTTCGACTTAATAAGTTCAAACCATAGTAAAGGGTTCCTTGTGTCTCTGTGTTTGCACATAAGTAGTTCTTTGATTTCTCTAAAATAATGCCCCATTTCCACCCTAAAAATGCGTCACTAATATTTGAATGGAATCATATAACATGTTTAGAGGAATGGTTTTCAGTCCGGGTTGCTACGCAACCCTTTCAGTTATCGGTTATCAGTTAAAGAGGGTGTTTTGCTTGGAGGTATCCGTTAGTTAAGCGAAAACCTCTTAACCGAGGACTGATGACTTTAACCATCAACTCGTGCTTTAACATTTATA
>JAPOOP010000648.1 GCA_026713385.1 Candidatus Poribacteria bacterium
ATATCTGCAAAACCGCCCAATTCTTTGAGTTTGCGGGCATCTTTGCGCCAATCAGATTTGACTGTTACATAAATTTCTAAAAAGACACGGGTGTCTAAGAATTTCTCAATATCAATTCGTGCGAGTTCACCGACCCGTTTAGCTACCTTACCACCCTTACCGATGATAATTTGCTTTTGTGTCTGGCGTTCTGTATAAACAATGGCTCGGATATAGATAATTTCATCTGATTTCTTCGTCTGGCGTTTTTCAAACTCTTCAATAACAACAGCGGAGGCGTAAGGGATTTCGCGTTGGGTCAGGAGCATGATCTTTTCACGAACGGTTTCGGCAATGAAAAAGCGTTCAGGAAGGTCGCTAAGTTGATCTTCTGGAAAATAGCGGGGTCCAAGCGGTAGATAAGTTTCAATCTGCTCAAGAAGGAGTGGCACACCATCGGCAGTTAATGCGGAGATAGGTATCATGTGTGCGAATTCAAATTTCTGACTGTAGTCCTCAAAAATTGGGAGTAAGGTTGGCTTTGCAACGAGATCCACCTTATTGAGAACGAGAATTGTTGTCTGTTGACTGCGCTTGAGGCGTTTTAGGATTCTATCCTCGATCTCACGGTCTCGACGCGTGACATCAACCACAAAAAGGACGACATCCGCGTCCCCTAAAGCCCCATACGCGGTTTTGACCATCTCGCTCTGTAAGCGGTACTTGGGGTTCATCAATCCAGGGGTATCGACAAACACAATTTGATGGGTGTCAGTGGTGACAATTCCGCGAATCTGATTGCGAGTCGTTTGTGGCTTCGGGGTGACGATAGCGAGTTTCTGCCCTAAAATGGTATTGAGCAGGGTGGATTTACCGACATTCGGCGCGCCGATAATGCTAACGTACCCGGATTTGAAATTTTTAATTTTACCTTGCGGAAGAAAGACGTAGATTTGAACCATTGATGTGTCTTTCTTAAATCCGCCCTCCACTTCGTTACGGGCTCCGGTTCCAGAAGAATTGCAGTTTCTTAACAGACCGCGCCACGCGAGATCATTCAAATAGGAGCAAACCCCACTTGCGTAAAGATACTGGGGGCACTTGCGCAGAATAAACTTAACATGTATTATACCAAATCGGGTAGTCAAAATCAAGGAAAAGTTTTGAGAATTTCGTTAGGCGTTCTGCTCTTCGATTTGATGCAATGCTTCGCTGACGTAGCGGCGGATCCATTCGCTCTCAGTGGTTTCTGCCAATTCGTTGAGTGCAGAAATGGCTTGTGGATTACCGATTCTGCCTAAAGCGACGACAGCGGCAGAACAGACGGCTCTGTCGGTGTCCGTTACAGTGTTTATTAATGCCTCCATCACCTGTACCGATGGAGTCGAGGACATATCTTCACCGAGTCCCAATTCACCAAGAGCAACAACAGTCGCACATCGCATGTCAGCCTCTTCGTCTTTTAGAAACGGTATAAGCACATCAATCGCACGTTCATCGCGGATATGCCCAAGCGAGGAGATAGCGAAACGGCGAACGGTCGAATTGTTATCACCTAAAGCGTTGATGAGCGGCGCGACAGCATGAACACCACCCACACCGCCTAACCCTTCAGCGGCGTAAGCCCGCATTTCAGCGGATTCTGAGCGCAGTTTTCGTAAGAGTACATGCGTCGGGATATATCGCCAGTTCCTGACAGGACCGTCTCGATGTGAGGCCCACTTGATGAACTTGCGGACTTTTTGCGGCAGGGACGAGTTTGAAGCAGAGCCTACGGTTTCGCGCGTCATAGTGCCACCTCGCTTGATATGAACTCACACAACTTTGGTAGTTCATTGCTTTAAAATTCGCAGGAGGATTCGTTTCATGATACTCGATTAGGACTTAATCAGTCTCTCATATTCATCGTGTCTACCGATCCAAACCCAAGTGAAGTCGCTCCCATCTTTAATTGCGAGTGCTCTATGATCTTGCCCCACGCGTGCTGCCCAATAGTTTCCAACTTTCTTAAAATGGAGGGATAGGTGTCGTGGGTTTACTAAGAGCAGACGGAAATTCTCTCTTGCGACCCTTTGCACAGGTGCTGGAAGTTTCTCAAAATGTCTCCAGAAGCGCGGTGTTGTTCTATGCACCTAAAGATCCTCAAGATTCTTAAGTGTCCCTTTTTCCTTCGCTTCAAGAGCCTCAGCAATTAAAAAATCCAATTTTCCTGCATTTGAATCCGCTTCGATCTGACGATCCCATTCGTCCTTATCTAATTCGCTGAACCATTGTTTTAATTGTAGGTAATCGGCTTCGGAGAGAGCCAGAATTTCTTCTTGAATTTTTGCGATGCTTGTCATTGTATCTTCTCCTGTCTGTCACGATGCCGTCTCGCGGACCAGAATTAAAGGTTGAGTGAGATAATTATACCATAGAGTACATCTCAATAGTAATTTTTTTCAATTAAACATGAGGGAGAAGTATTCAGTTCTCCAATAATTTCGATTTACTGCTTGAGAACTCTTTGCTGTAGGAGCGACCTTGAGGGCGCGATACTTCGCACCAGCAGTACCCCAGATAAATTCAAAGGTTGATGCCCAATTCACTTGCGATCGTGTAAACATCCTTGTCGCCGCGCCCTGAAAGGCAGACAGCGATGACTTTGTCTTTACCGAGTTTGGGTGCGAGTTCACGCAGATAGGCGATAGCATGGGCAGATTCTAATGCTGGAATGATGCCCTCTGTCTCCGATAACAACCGGAACCCTTCTATCGCTTCTGCATCCGTAACCGGCACATATTCCGCTCTACCGGTTTCGCGATAATAACTGTGTTCCGGTCCGACACCCGGGTAATCTAATCCTGCTGAGATCGAATGTGCAGGGGTTATCTGACCGTCATCCTCTTGCAATAGATAGCACTTCGCACCGTGAAAGACACCGACACTGCCCGCGGTGAGAGGCGCAGCGTGTCGTCCGCTACGAATGCTCTCTCCCGCGGCTTCCACACCGATAAGCCGAACGGATTCATCGGCGTAAAATGGGTAGAACATGCCGAGTGAATTGCTCCCACCGCCGACACAAGCGACGACACAATCCGGTAAAGTTCCTTCCTGCTCCAAAATCTGCGCTCTCGCTTCGTCACCGATGACGGATTGGAAATCTCGGACTATCATTGGATAAGGGTGGGCACCGACAACCGAACCGAGGAGTAGGTAGGTGGTTCGGACATTCGTGACCCAATCACGGAAGCAGGCGTTGATAGCGTCCTTGAGGGTACGGGACCCAGAGTTAACCGGGACCACTTTTGTCCCCATCAGTTGCATACGGAAAACGTTGAGTGCCTGTCGTTCTATATCTTCCTCACCCATATAGACTTCGCATTCCATATCGAACTTCGCGGCGACGGTGGCGGTTGCGACACCGTGTTGTCCAGCACCGGTTTCAGCGATGATGCGTTTTTTCCCCATCCATCGTGCGAGGAGGATTTGACCGATCGCGCTGTTAATTTTGTGCGCACCTGTATGGTTGAGGTCTTCCCGCTTGAGATATATTTTTGCGCCGCCGAGCGTTTCTGTTAAATGTTCAGCATAATAAAGCGGGTTTGGCCGTCCGACATATTCACGGAGGTAGTACTGAAATTCTTGTTGGAAGTCAGGATTATCTTTGAGTTCTACGTATGCTTCTTCGAGTTCTAAAAGGGCGGGCATGAGTGTTTCCGGGACGTATCTGCCCCCAAATTGTCCGAAATGCCCTGTTGCATCAGGGAGTTTTTTAATTATACCTTGCGGTTCGTTTGGGTGAGCCTGGGATTTCATATTCATCTCCGTATATCCGCCTGCGCCGGTGTTGCAGGCTTTTTAATTATACCTTGCGGTTCGGTGAGGAACCTATCGTTTAAAAATTCGCGCGGAGGTTCGATTGTTCCAGAACCGATGGGTTCACGACGGATTCTGGCAATTTTCCCGTTAGTACCTCCGCGACACACGTGGCAGCAGCAACCTGTAAGTCAAGAATTGATTCTTCTGATATAAAAGCGGCGTGCGGCGTAACGACGACGTTTTCGAGGGTGAGTAGTTCCTCATTTTGTTCAGGTGGCTCTGTCTCCAATACATCCAAACCTGCCCCGGCGATTTCAGCATTGCGTAGGGCATCGGTGAGTGCAGCCGTATCCACAATCCCTCCACGCGCCGTGTTAATCAGGTAGGCTGTCGGTTTCATTGCCCGAAATTCGGCATCGCTAAACATACCCTGTGTTTCCGGTGTTAGCGGCGCATGGATGGTGATAAAATCAGAGGTAGCGAGAAGTTCTGAAAACGAAACCTTTTGTGCACCGTATTGCTGAATCAATTCGGGATCGGTACGTGGGGAGCAGATGTTGATTGTAAACCCAAACGCTTCTGCCTTTGGCACAATTGAGCGTGCAATCCGTCCGAACCCGATGACCCCGAGCGTTTTGCCTCGGATTCTGCGCATCGTTGGTCCGATATTCTGTTCCCATGTGCCTCCCTTAATAGTCCGATCGTAGCGCGAGATTTTTCTTGCACACGCCAGCAGCAACCCCATCGCGTGATCGGAAACCTCATCAATACAATAGGCAGGGACGTTTGTGACAACGATCCCGTGTTCCGTAGCGGCTTCGACATCGATGTTGTCCAGTCCGATACCGCAACGTCCGATAATTTGACAATTTTCAGCAGCGGCAATGACAGGCGCGCGAACGGGTTTCCAGCAAGTAAGGATGCCGTCCATGGCGGGTGCGAGGGTTAGAAGTTCTGCCTCGTCGCCAGTCTCCGTGGCGATGAGTTCTGCCCCGATTCCGGCAAGTACTTGTCGTTCGGGTTCTATAGAGGGCCAGGCGTAATCGGTGATGAGGATTTTCCAGTTGTTTTGCATACTTTCCTCTACGCTACACGGTTGGAAACGCGTCTACAAGAAGACCTTACCCGGGTTCATTAAGTTTAGGGGATCCAAAGCATTTTTGATAGCACGCATCAAATCAATTGCCGATCCGTGTTCCTTTTCCAATGCTTTTCGTTTGCCGATACCGACACCGTGTTCTCCGGTGCAGGTGCCTCCCATCTCTAAGGCGATGTCTACAATCTGATGGCTGAGCTGCTGTGCCTCTGCCAATTCAGCGTCGTTATCAGGTTCAAGTGGAAAAACGACGTGAAAATTCCCGTCTCCAACGTGTCCGAGGAGCGACGGGTCAAGGCTCGATTTCGCGAGAAGTGCTTTCGTTTTGGCGATGCACTCAGCGAGTTCGGATATCGGGACGCAGACATCAGTGACGTATCCGACAGAACCCGGACGGCGGTTTAAAGCGGCGTAGTAGCTATCGTATCGGGCTTGCCAGAGGCGTTTACGCTCGTTCTCGTCTGTTGCCCATCGGAAATCGCCACTGCTGTGTGCTGCTGCGATGGTTCCAGCAATCTCCGAACTCTCTGCGACGGTGTACTTGGAGCCGTGGAATTCAAAGAAGAGTGTCGGGGCGACTTCGTACGCCAATCCCGCATATTTGTTGACGGCATCCATCTGGCGTTCATCTAAAAGCTCAATACGAGCGATGCTAACCCCTGTACCTATGAGTTCAATAACAGTGTCCACTGCTGCGGTTACGGTTGGGAACGCACAGACGGCGGACGCGACCGCCTCCGGCAACCGTGTCAATTTGAGCGTGATTTCGGTGATAATCCCCAATGTGCCTTCAGAACCGATGAAAAGACGTGTGAGATCGTAGCCTGCGGCAGACTTTCGAGCCCTGCTCCCCGTCCGGACGATGGAGCCATCAGCAGTAACGACGGTCAAACCGAGAACGTTATCGAGCATTGTGCCGTATCGAACCGCACTTGTACCCGATGCGCGCGTCGCTGCCATCCCACCTAATGAGGCATCCGCACCCGGATCAACAGAGAAATGGAGTTGCGTACCGATCTCCGCGAGATGCGTGTTCAATTCCAAGCGCGTTACACCCGCTTGGACGGTGGCATCTCTGTCGTCTTGACTGACACGGAGAATGCGGTTCATTTCGTTGAGTGCGATGCAGAGCGTGCCTTCGGTTGTGACAACAGCACCTTCAACACCAGTTCCCGTGCCATAAGGGACTATCGGCATCTTATATTTTCCACAGATTCTGACAATTTCGGCGACTTCAGCGTTGGTTTTTGGAAAAGCGACAGCATCGGGAAGCGCGCCTCGGTGATAGGAGGCGTCGCGTGCGTGCGCGTCCCGGATAGCATTGTCTGTACTAAAGCGAGTTCCGAGGAGGGCACAGAGTTCTTTATGTGGGTGTTTTAGGTCGTGCTGGTTCATGCTAAGGGTATTTTAGCATAATTTGTGGCGGATGGCAAGCGGAAAGGGCGAAAGCGCA
>JAPOOP010000712.1 GCA_026713385.1 Candidatus Poribacteria bacterium
CAACGAGGTTGGGATCGGCTTTCAGCAGATCGTAGAGGTTGTTAAGGAACCCAACGCTGATGATCGTCACCGAGTTATCCGGTTGTTCGCTAAGCACTTGTAGATAGAGTTCCAGGGAGCTGGGCGTTGGAGTAGTCGTGAGATCGTGTGGGAAATTAGCCGCGATACTCTCCAGATAACTCGATTCATCAGGATCTGCGAGGTCGCCTTTATAGATACCAATGGGAATATCACCTCTGTTGTACCATGTATTTATCGCGCTGATGGTGCCGGCACCGCTCGGATGCACTTCATTGTAGGAGATCGCAAGGATTTCTGCTTCTCTGTTATCTGCAAGCGCATGCAACATAGCCAATGCCCCAACATCATCTACATCGGTACACATATCGGTCTCAAATATTATCTTTTTGGGATTCATTTCCTCAACCCCTTCTACCAGTAAGTTGGATGGTGTCAGAATCATAGTAAAAAACGTCAATATTATCACAAGAAACGAAACTCTCAAGTTCCGATCCGAAGGAAAACAGAAAAAGTGGATACTGCACTTATGCCTTCGCATTATCAGACCCGTGCCACCAATAATCAAAACCCGCATGAATGTCTCCAATTCCCTTGAAAGATGAAATTTCCTCTACTGCCAAGTATATTTGAAAAAATTAGGAATGTCAAGAGTTTCTGTGCGAGACTTTGAAAAGATTTGTCCAGAAATTGAACGCCGAAAAACACTTCTTTACGCAATATCAATAAAATACTCCCCTTTTCGGTTTCATTTGAATAACGTGAACTTGATAAATAGTGTCTTCAAAAATGTGTCGCGTGTATTTTTCAGGTCGGTTCTGTCAGATTGTGCATCTTTTGGCGCAGACTAACAGTCTACGCTACAAATATCAAACTCACGTTTGAATACTTTCGGCTCTTTATTGAGACTTATCTGCAGAAACGCCGATGTTATCCACTTGAATCGCTTGACAGCATCGGGGGTTTGAGAGGTGTCTGTTGATTTTTCAGATACGGTGTCAGAAACGCTTGGAGTTGGAGGCGTGCGTTGCGGAGATGCGATTTGATGGTGCCTTCAGACTTCTTCAGACGGGTGGCGATCTGTTTTATCGGGAGGTCCTGGGCGTAATAGAGCAGAAAGACCTGCTTACGGGTCTGTGTGAGCCCTTGGATCCCCGCGCGAAGGTAGCCCCGGAGTTCCTGCCGCGCAAGGTCTTCACAAGGCGATGGATGCGTGTCTGTAATCCTGTGTTCGTCTATAGTGTGTAGCGGCTCTATTTTGACCCCCTTCTGTTTGCGGAAGAAGTCAATACAGACATTTTCGGCGATGCGGTATATCCATGAGGCGAAAGCGGAGTCGCCCCGAAAGGTGTGGAGCGCGCGAAACGCTTTCAGCCACGTCTCTTGTGTCAGGTCTTTGGCGGTCTCGACATTTTTGATGCGTCCGAAAATATAGGCAGAGAGTTTCGGGTGGTATTTCTCCACGAGCGGGTTAAAGGCATCGGCATCCCCCTCTTGCGTGCACCTGATGAGTTGTTTTTCGTCACGTTCCAACATGGGGGTCTCTTCCTGGCATTAAAATCTCCTTCTCTTATCTACTTTTTTTATGCCTGCGGTCGGTCTTCTCCAGTTTCAGCGCCCCCCAAGAGGTGGTGAACTGCTTGTAGGGGGAGGACGGTGCGTTGCCACCACCGACGTCTGACGCTTCGCTCGCCGCAAGCAACCAATCGCTGCGAACCACACGATCCCAACCGAACGCCGCAAAGTCGATATACGTTATGAAAACATTCGTGGGATCCTGAAGATACCGTTCCATACGCGGCGGGTCCATCGCGAGAAGTGCTTGGCTCGAAATCCGACGCGGCGATATATGCCGCTCTGGCGTGGAGGCGATTTGACCCCAGAGATAGCAACTATAGGCACGATCTATAAGGATGTTGTTCTCATTTCTCAGTTCGTATCGTAGGCTCGGCAAAGGTTGCCCCGAGAGATAGAGCGTCCCACACAAAAATGTTTTCCCCCCTAAACTTTCGGGGGTGAGCCGCAACATCTGATCCGTTATCTGTGAGTTCTCCTGCGTGAGTGTAATTGGCAGTCCGACGAGGTCATAGAGCGTGCCGAGGGAAAGTTGCCACCCCTCAAGATGTGAAAGCGTTGCGTCGCCGGTTCGGATTTCTATTGCTGAACAGGTATAGTTCCCGTTGATGAATTCAAACTCGAGTGCATATATCATGACTTTTTCAGGAACATGCCCGTATGGCGACTGCGGTGCCCATCCTACCCCACATTGTGAGGGGGGTCTAACGATAATAACTTTCTTTGGTTCTGTTTCTGGCGTAGGTTCTGTTTCTGGCGTAGGGTCTGGCGGTTGGGCAACGGGTGGCGGCGGTTGGGCAACGGGTGGTGGGTTTTCAGTGACGGGTGGCGGGTTTTCATTGACATCAGTAACTTTGATGGAGACACGGGCATATCCAGTTCTTTGACTATTTACAACCTGATTGAGGTAATCCTCCTGATTGCGGTACTCCGTAACCTTGAGTTCTAACTCGAACCTTCCGCTTGAAGACTCATAGGTCACGGTTTCATAGTCGAAGACCGCCTTGGTCTTCAACTGGGCCG
>JAPOOP010000466.1 GCA_026713385.1 Candidatus Poribacteria bacterium
GCGAGATACCGGACCCTATGGAAAATTACGAATCCGTCCTAAAACGCCTCGAAAAAACAGCAAAACAGTATACCAATATCGCCCCGGAAAACGGGCAATTTCTCTCTATCCTCATCCGTTCCATTCAGGCGCGAAATGTGCTCGAAGTCGGGACGAGCAACGGCTACTCTACAATCTGGCTTGCTGCCGCACTCAAGGAAACAGGGGGCAGACTCCTTACCCTTGAGTTTGATCAGAAACGGGCAGAAGAAGCACAGGCACACCTTCGGGAAGTCGGGTTAGACAGTATCGTCGAAGTCCGCGTCGGAAACGCACTTGACGAAATACCGAATTGCGATGCTACCTTTGATCTTGTATTCCTTGACGCGGAGAAAAACGAGTATCGACGCTATCTTGAATTGGCGTTACCGAACATCCGTCCTGGTGGTCTAATCGTCGCTGATGACACCGTAACAATGCGCGATGAAATGTCTGACTATGTCGAATTTGTCTTTAACACACCGCTACTACACTCTGTTGACATTCCTTTGGACGATGGTGTTATTTTGAGTTATAAAACCGAGGCATAGGTGTTGATAGCACATTAACATTGATAGAGAGGTATCCAAAATTTCCGTTCAGTCTAAACTCTCTGACAAATCAGCCCGTTTCACCGAATCCGTCATCCGCGGTATGACGCAACTCTGCCTGCGGTATGATGCAATCAATCTCTCCCAAGGCACCCCAGCATATCAACCCCCTCCTGAAGTCAAAACCGCCGCAATCGAAGCGATTCAAGAAGGCTATAATCAGTACAGCATCACGTGGGGAGCACCGGCGTTTCGTGAAGCAATCGCTCATAAAATGACGACCTTCAACTGCATCCCTACGGATCCTGACAGAAACGTGACCGTCACCTGCGGTTCAACCGAAGGCATGCTCTCCTCGCTCCTCGCAATCATCAATCCCGATGACGAGATTATTATCTTTGAACCTTTTTATGAAAACTACGGACCGGATACCATCATCTCTGGTGCAAAACCGGTCTATGTAGCATTGCAAGAGACCCCTGCATCTGACGGAAACTCTGTCCGTTTTACCTACGACGCAACCGAACTCCGGGATGCCTTCTCTACCAACACAAAAGCGATCGTCATAAATACGCCGAATAACCCACTCGGTAAGGTTTTCACCGAAGCTGAGCTTCAAGAGATCGCTGACCTTTGCTGTGAATACGACTGCCTCGCGATCACCGATGAAATATACGAGCACATGATCTATGATGATAAGTCCCATCTCAGTATCGGTTCACTGCCGCAGATGCGGGATCGGACGATTACCGTATCGGGATTGAGCAAGGCGTATTCCATGACAGGCTGGCGATTAGGCTATGTCATCGCCCCTGAGGTTTTGACCGATGCCATCCGCAAAATGCATGACTTCTTGACAGTCGGTGCCCCGCATCCGCTTCAGCGTGCTGGTGTTGTTGCTCTCAATTTGCCGCCGAGTTACCATGCAACCTTGGTCGCGAAATATGACAAGAATCGTAAATATCTCGTTGAGAATCTCACGAAAGCCGGGTTCCGTTGTCATGAACCGGAGGGTGCGTATTACATCATGACCGACATCACCGATTTTGGGTTTCCCGATGATACAACTTTTGCTCACTGGTTGGTGAAAGAGATCGGGGTAGGTGGTGTGCCGGGTTCGAGCTTCTACAGCCGTCCTCACCTCGGTAGGACCAAATTTCGGTTCATGTTCAGCATGGCGGACGACATCCTCACCGAAGCCGCCGAACGCTTGATGCAGGTTAAAGCGAAAATCTGAAGATAACTGGGTTTCAAGATACCGAAAACGTTAGCACGTAATGAAATGGAGTGCGGATTTAAGAAACGCACGTCAAAGTTCTGGGGAAACACCCAAGCAAAAACACCCACGTCATTTAACCGCAAGGTATTATTAAAAATGGACATCTCCCTTGAAAATGAGACGCAACATATTTACAGAAAAGAAATTGAGGCACTGATTCAGCGTGACGAGAAGTATAGAGCATTGGGTCCCGCTGAACTTGAAGCGATTGTGCGTGCCTTTGAACTGACTTTAACGAATGGGCGAGAGAAGGTTCGAGCCCAAATGCTTTATGATCTCATCCACCAAAAGCGAGACGACTGATATGCAGTTAGAGCGGATCCGCCTTAAGACTTTCGGCTGTTTCCAACAGCGCGATTTTGATCTTCACAACGGCATTAATCTCATTTTCGGTCCCAACTTCAGTGGGAAAAGCACGCTTGTCAATGCGATTTTTTTTGCATTAACCGGAAAACCGATTGTCCCACGCGTGGATACCTCCGCCATAAAAAATGCCAAAGCCTATAGTGGCACAGCGGGTCTCCAATTCATCGTAGATGGTGAGCGCTATCAACTCTACCGAGCGACAGGGAAACGTATCCAACTCCGTTCAGAAAAAAACGGCGCGTGGCAGATTGTCTTTGATGAGAAGCGTGTGAGGGTTACGGAAACGTTGTTACAAGAGCGGTTCGGCATTATGCACGAGCAACTTGCTCTCACCACGTTCCTACGCGAAGGCGAGATTTTTGAATTCCTTGCCCGTCAATCCACGAGTCGGCGCGATATTCTCCATACACTCCTCGGTATTGACAGGCTCATTGAAGTCCGGGAGCGGTTCATTGACACACGACGCATCGCGAAACGTGAACAGGGGAGAATTCGGGCACATCAGAATAGTTTGCGATTCAATGCACAGAACGTGGATCAAGCCGAAATCGAACGCATTGAAGAGAAGTTGAAGGGCTTAGAAGCCGCTTACGGTGCAGAAACGGGGGATGCCGCGTTAATCGCAGAATGGATACAGCACCAGAGCCGCTTGCAAAAGCGACTGGACACGCTCACACGCGAGCAGCACGAGGCATTGAGCGGTTTCAACGATGTCACGCATCTGCGCGAGATGATAACTAAAGTCGAAACGGGTATTCAGGAAGCCGCCGGATTAGAGACAAAACGGGAAGAACTTATACAACAGATTGGTAGCCTTGAGTCGCAGATTTCGGCATTGACAAATGTCTGCAACACCCTCCAAGTCCTGATTGAGAGTGATGAACGGCACTGTCCAACCTGTTATAAGGAGGTTGAGCGTGAGGTCGTTCAACAGATTATTGACGAAAAGGAAGCTGAAAAATCGGAGCGTCGTACCGAACTGGATACCCACAAGCAATCATTGGAGACAGAAACTGAGAATTTAAAGAGTCGGCGTGAGCTTGAACAACGGTTGCAAACTTTTCGAGGACTTTTAACACGATTTGAACAGCATTCCGGCGAAATTGAGGAAATTCAGA
>JAPOOP010000407.1 GCA_026713385.1 Candidatus Poribacteria bacterium
CCGTATCCCCAACTCCCATAATTATAAGTATCAAGATCTCCGCCGTTCAGACGCTGCGTAATCAGCTTAGTATTTATACCACACATAAACTCCGGGGGCAGTGAATCTTTTCCAAAATTATCCCACCACGACTGACTCACGACCCAACGCGTGGCAAGTGTCAAAATATAGGCGTTTTCGCTGTCGTTGAGGTAACCTGCTGGAATGAAATCGGATTCTCTCGGACGGTTTTTCGCGAGATTTCGCCGTGCCTCTGGCGTAATATTGGGATCGAACGCTGGAACGAGTGGATAGATTGGGATATCATCTACCCCCGCGCGAAACCATGACAGTCCGAGGTTGAGTTTCGAGAGGACTCGTGTTGTGCCACTGATATAGTTGAACGCGCCTAATCCGGAACGGCGTGCGGCGTGCATCAGACAGAATTGATAATTATCAGGGATACCGGCGATGCCTGCCGGGTTCCAATAGGTAGCGGTTGCATCGTCAGCGATGCTCACGTAGGCACCGCCTAATCCGAGTGCTCTGCCGCCAACACCGTTCGTCAAAAAATCACCGGCGTAGTTTTCAGCAGAGGCAGGCAACACAGCGATTCCTATCCATCCGATTAATACCCCTACAAAACAGAGAATATCTGTCCGATTAGGCTTTTGTTGTCGCAATTTAATCAATGGCTTCTTTTTCCCTTAGAGCTATTATGCCTCGTGAACGGTAATGTAATGTGAACGGCATACGGAGTATGCCTACTACTTTTAAGTGCCACGTCATGGACGCATCGAAACCCCGCATCGCTACTCAATGGGATCTACGGGACGTTTATCACCGCTCACCCTGTTCAAATCGAACGCATTCCAATAGTACTGATATTCCATGGAAGTCCAGTCCTTGTAAATTTCGTCCCATGCCAACCGATTGAAATGCGGTAAAAGCGAGCCATCCGTGACGGGCTTGGTGCCTCCCTGATAGCGATAATCCACAGAGAGACGGATCCGATCCGAGGTCTGATTTGGCATTCCTTTGTGAACGGCGTGACTGTGAAAGAAGAGTGCATCGCCAATCTCGTAATCACCAGCGACCCAGTAGAGTCCATCTGCTTCTAACGGTGCTGTATCAATACCGAGTCCGCCTGCGCCGAATGCCGGCTTGACGGGATAAATACCCCTTCGATGCGAACCAGAGAGTACTGACAACCCGCCCAACTCCTCTGGACAGGGTCCAAGCGGTATCCATCCGGTATAGGTTTCCTCTGTCCCTCGGATGTGGATGAAATCCTGATGTGCAGGCGTTGTGTATTTTGTGTTCTCTGGGAACATAATTCTTCCAATATTCCGCGGATGCACGAGCGTCTTTTCACCGAAGAGTTTATCGCACACGCCCAAGATCGCCGGATGGTGCGCGAACGCGTGGAAGGATTCCAAGCATTGGAACTCATCCAAGACGGGCCAATAGCCGTCATCGCCTTCCATGAAGGGACCGCCGATGCGGATACCGTCCATCAGTGCCTCACCCCCCTGTGCCCATCCGTGTCGATGGCAGATCTCCAAGAAATCTCGACGCAGTTCGTAAATAGAATCGGCATCAATTAAACCACGAAAAAAGAGATAACCGTCCTGCTGTGCGCGCTCCCGGAGTTTTTCAGGTTGATCTAAGAGTTCATTTGAAACAAAAAAGGGTTCGATTCTTGCCATAACTCGCTCCTTGCTTGTGAACGTCGCAGTGTTCTGATGTCGGAAAATGTTAATGATATTATACCAACAAAAGACGCAGGTGTCAACTGTGTTGTTAGTTATCTGTTATCCGTTGCCGATGCTCAAGAGAACTTGCGATTGCCTGTTCTCACACTTTTCGTTGCAAATCGTGTCGGTTTTCTTCAAGGAAATATATATGGAGAAGTCGGGATTCGGAAATCCTTCTCACAAAGAATCCCCGTTGGAATATATCACCTCGTAATTTTGGAAGTGTGCTACAATTTGGAGGAATATAAGGGAACACGAGATTGAAATCTTGATTCGCGACAGTCTCAATTTGGGGGAAATTCATGCTTAGCATCAAACATCTCGAAGCGATTCCGTTGAACGTTCCGTTCTATCACGAACGGGTCAGCCGACACATGCATCGTGCCTTGACACACGGAGAACGGGTTCACGTTTATCGGGTCGAACTCAGTAACGGCGTTGTCGGATATGGCGAAAATTTAGCAGATGAATCGTCAAACATTGAACACTTGGTTGGACAGAATGCGTTTGCATGTATGCACGATGACAGCATCGGGTTCGGCATCCAGATGTCGCTTTTCGATGCAGTCGGTAAATCCGTAGATGTGCCCGTTCACCAACTCATCGGACCTAAGGTTCGTGAGAGGTGTCCTATTTCGTGGTGGGACATCGATATGCCACCCGAAGACTGGGTTGCGGAAGTCCAAGAATCGGTCAAACGGGGTTACACGTCTGCGAAACTGAAAGCGCGTCCGTGGCGGGACATCTTCGCGCAAGTGAATGCCGTCGGCGATGCCGTACCAGCAGATTACCGGCTCGATATTGATTTCAACGGGTTCCTGCGGACAGCGGATAACGCAATCCCCGTGTTGCAACAATTAGATGAACATCCGAACGTCGCTATTTACGAGAGTCCTTACTATCTCGGCACGGACGTAGAGGGTGCGGCGCGATTACAAGCGGCTGTTCAAAAACGGATCGTCGAGCATTTCAACGAATCGTGTTTGCATGCCCGCTGTTGCGGTGGGTTCGTTGTCGGCGGTGGTGTGAACTCGCTCCTACGGACGAACGCGCTCTGTGCTTCGTTTGGGCAACCTTACTGGCTCCAGATGGTCGGCACGGGTATCACAACCGCATACTCGGTACATCTCGGTGCTGTGTTATCGCAAGCGGAATTACCAGCGATTACGTGTCACGAGTTGTGGGAATCGGATCTGCTTGAGACGCGGCTCGCTGTTGTCAATGGCACAATTGAAGTTTCGGATGCACCGGGCTTGGGAATCACGGTAGATGAGAATGCCCTGTCAACGTATCGCGTCGATGCGTCCACGCC
>JAPOOP010000714.1 GCA_026713385.1 Candidatus Poribacteria bacterium
GAAGAAAAGGAACAGTTTTGGCGGCAGGGCTACCTCGGTCCTTACAAACTCTGTAGTCCTGAAAAGATGCTCACCATGCATTCGGAAATCGAGGAAGTACTTGAGACTGCACCGCCGGATCATAACCAATTAGGGCATAACCGCCATCTTGACTCTGAATTAATTCACAATCTCGCCACGCATCCGACGATCATCAAACGGATGGCATCTCTCTACGGCCCCGATCTTCTGCTCTGGCGGACGAACTTTTTCATTAAGGAACCCGGCGCGAAAGAGATTCCGTGGCATCAAGACTTCAACTACTGGCCCCTTGAACCGCCTATTATTATTTCTGCATGGATTGCTGTCGATTCCGCAACATTAGAAAACAGTTGTCTACAAATCGTTCCCGGTTCACACCGTAAAGTGGTACCGCACGTGAAAGCGACCTCGGACATGGCGTTCAATCAGATGGGCGATCTTGGATTCATTGATACCTCCACTATCGTCAACCTTGAGATGCAACCGGGTGAATTTGTCCTTTTTAATGAGCGCACCTTGCATCACTCGGAGGCAAATCGTTCTGACAAACGACGCATCGGTTTAGCGGTTCGGGTCATCCTGCCGATTGTCAAAGTTTTCGATTGGGACGCGCCGCAGCACAAACTCATCGTCGTTCATGGTGAAGATCCCGTAGAATTTAATAACAGGGGCTAAATAGCAAGCATCGCTCTTGCCGATCTGTGTAATCAATCGTATTATTGATTGAAAGGAGAAATATTAAATGAATCGTCAAATTACCCTCGCTTCCCGACCTGCAGGGTACCCGAAAGAATCGGACTTTAACTTAGTTGAGGTACCGATTCCAACGCCCGAGGATGGCGAGGTATTGGTAAAGACGCTCTACCTCTCAGTTGATCCATATATGCGTGGACGGATTAATGCAGCGAAATCTTATGCCGCCAACGTGGAAATTGATGAAGTCATGGTGGGTAGTGTGATCGCTCAGGTTGTTGCGTCGAAGCATCCAAATTTTGAGGAAGGCGATATCGTCAACGCCGGTATCGGATGGCAGGAATACGGTGTCGCTGCTGGTGATGGACTGCGGAAGATTGATCCGACAATCGCACCCATCTCAGCTGGTGCCGGGATTCTCGGTATGCCGGGTCTAACAGCCTACTTCGGATTGCTTGTGGTTGGGAAGCTTCAAGAACGGGAGAGTGTATTTGTCTCTGGTGCTGCTGGCGCAGTCGGCTCCGTCGTCGGGCAGATCGCAAAAATCAAGGGGTGTCGGGTTGTCGGTTCCGCGGGGACTGATGAAAAAGTCGCTTACATTGTTGATGAACTCGGCTTTGATGATGCTTTTAATTATAAAGAGGTTACCGATTATCACGAAGAATTCCAGAGACTTCTTCCTGATGGTATTGATGTCTGTTTTGACAACGTCGGTGGAGTCATCACGGATGCCGTTTTCCCTAATTTAAGAATCAAAGGACGTGTCGTCATCTGTGGACAAATTTCACAGTATAACTTAGAGAAACCCGAGACAGGACCCCGTTTCCTCTGGAATATGATCACCAAGCGCGCAAGAATTGAAGGTTTCCTCGTCTCTGAGTTCGCCGATCAGCATACCGAGGCACTCGTTGAGATGGCAGAGTGGCTGCGACAAGGCAAATTGAAATACCGTGAGACGATTGAAGAAGGTGGAATCGAAAGCGCACCCGCGGCATTCATTAGTATGCTAAAAGGCGGCAATATCGGGAAGCAGCTCGTCAAAATCGCTGATTTTTAATTTTTAATTTATGGGTCCCTTGGGCCGCTCTCCATTACATTACGAGTGGGTTTCCGATTAAGTCGCGACGTTTCTGAACGGCGAAATATAGCATAAGAGAACGTTACAACGTCACCAAGAACCTGTCCGTAACGTAGTGGAGGGCAGTCCAGAAGACCCGTAGTTAAAAATTAGTATCCTTTTTCCTTATCAATCACACTCAAGAGCGGTTTCCCAACGAGGAGCCGTTCCAGATTATCACAGAAAAGCCCAATACTCCTGTCCAAGCGGATCGGTGAGCCACCCGCAACGTGCGGTGTAACAATTACGTTCGGCAGATCCCATAACGGGCTGTCGGCAGGCAATGGCTCTTCAGGCGTAACATCTAACCCCGCACCGCCGATACTTTCTGAAGTGAGTGCACGGAGCAGTGCCGGTCCGTCGACAATCTTGCCACGCGTGACGTTGATAAGCAACGCATGCGATTGCATCTGTTCAAACGCCGCATCATCGAACATTCCCTGCGTCTCCGGTGTCAACGGAGCACAAATGGCAACGATATCTGACGCCGCAAGGAGATCATGAAACCGATCCATCTTCCAGACCTCATGGACAAACGAGGGTGCTTCAACCGTTTCGGGGTCCACAGCGATGACGCGCATATCAAACCCTTGTGCCCGACGCGCAACGTCAATCCCCGTCCCACCGAGTCCGACAATCCCCAGCGTCTGTTCGCTGAGTTCCCACGTCGCCAGACGGATTGACATCCGGTTATCCCACGTCCGCTCGCGGACCGAACGTCCGACGCCGCGGAGGAGACCGAGAAGTAAAGCCCATGTTTGATCTGCCAGATGGGGTCCAACAAACCCTTTTGCACTCGTTAGGATAACATCACTTCTAACAAATTCTGGAAATAGCACACCATCAACACCCGCAGAAAGTACTTGAATCCACTTCAGTTGCGTCGCACTTGCAAAAAGCGAGCGATTAAACCCACCCAACACAATATCGGTATCTACAATTTCGCGCAGTGCCTCTTCTGAATTCTGGGGGTGCACAAGCATAAGATCGTCAGAAACCGATTCGATCTGCTGCTGCTGTTCTGCCGTAATATCGGTGTTAATCAAAATTTTCATCTAATCTTCGGGCAGGAAACCCAATGCTTTAACTTTGGGAGGAATGCCCGCTCCTGTAGTAAAAGTTCAGGCGTGTTAGCACTCTGAAGTCAGAGCGTTTCGCGCCTGTTGTGAATCGTTTGTTTTCCATGCTGTATATTGAAAACAAACCCTTTGCGTTAACGCCAGCAAGTCGGGCTAATCCGTATTTGACATGCCGAATCAATGTGTTTTTGATGAGACCTTGACCGAATACAGTGCCCCCCACCGGTGAGCGTTGACCGCCTTTCGATGCCTGTTGTCTATGCAACTCTCTGCGTTTTATCGGTATCGGTGAGATACAC
>JAPOOP010000715.1 GCA_026713385.1 Candidatus Poribacteria bacterium
ATACTATCGCGTTGGGGACACAACCAAGCACGCTGCAAGGCGTGTCTGTCCCTAACCTATCTTGGTTGAAGGTTAAAGACGCGATACGCGATATACCATGAAAACCTATAAATATCCGCTTGGGAAACAATCGAACACGATACGCATTGGCAACCTGCTTGACGATATGTGGCAGGTGCATGAGTATTTTCATAAGTGGCAAGACCAAAGATACAAAGCCGGCTTGCCGTATGCCAACTACGCTGCAATGTGCCAACACGCGAAAGATTTGAAACGAACCACACACCCACATTGGAAGTCGTTGCCAAGCCAAGCGATTCAAGCAGAACTGGAGCGTATTGATAATGCGTATCAAAGGTTCTTTAAAAAACTTGGGGGTAAACCCCATATCAAACCTCTCCATAAGTTTAAGTCTATCACGCTTAAACAAACTGGCTATAAACTCACTAACAACCGTATCACACTCACATTTCGCAAGTGGGCTAAGGGTAAGTGGCGATTTGATAAAGTGTCTTATGCGTTCCATAAACACCGCCAATGGCATGGCACGCTCAGTCGTATCACGATTAAGCGAGATAACTGCGGTGATTATTGGATTTGCATAACAACCACCTACACAGATTTCAAACTGCTGCCAGCAACAGGTAAAAGCGTTGGGGCAGACTTCGGTGTGAAAGACGCGTACTTGACACTTAGCACGGGTGATAAGAAACAACACCCACAACCCTTGAAACAGTCCTTGAACAAACTCCGGTCTCTCAACAAAGACCTTTCTCGTAAAAAGAAAGGTTCTAACGGTTGGTGGCGGTGTGTGAGACAACTCACACGTCTGCATCGGAAAATAAGCAACCAACGCAAAGATTTCCATTGGCAACTCGCGTCTGAACTTTGTAAGAAGTTTGATACGATTTCCATTGAAACGTTGAACCTTGAGGGTATGAAACGCCTCTGGGGTCGGAAAGTCTCTGACCTCGCCTTCTACCAGTTTGTTGAGATATTGAAGTATAAGTGTCAAAAGCATAAGCGTCGTTTAAAGCAAGTCGGTCAATGGACTGCGACAACGAAACCGTGTAGCGATTGTGGTTTTCATAACGAAACCCTCACTTTGAGCGATAGGCAGTGGACGTGTCCTGACTGTGGTTCACACCACGACCGAGACATCAACGCTGCGATAAACATTTTGCGGGCAGGGATAGCCGTCACTTGACGATATGCCTTGTCTCAGACGAGGGAAATGCCCGCAGGTGGAGCGACAGTTAGACGGTGGACTCTTTGAGAAAACCGCAGTTGCGACGAAGCCGAAGCCCACGCCTTTAGGCGTTGGGTGCTATCACACAGACGCTCAAGCAACAGGTAGAGAAAAATTATCCGGGTAATGCGCCTTGGTAATTCACACCGGTAAACATCCCGATTATCATCCAAAGCCCTACAATGCCAAATTCACCGATAATCAATCCCATAAACAGCGGTCGAAGTCTTCGATAGGATCCGATACCACCCGATTTCAATGCTAAATACTTCAAAAACCAGCCAATACATATACAAGACCAAAGGAAATAAGAGGAATAAACCGCACCCATCACATATCCAATCGGGTGAAGTTGCCACCACATAAATTGACGCTGCATAATCAGTAGAAAGCCAGTGATTCCGGCTCCCAAAAGCATACTGTATGCTTCCCCCAACTTCGCATCTTTCGGATACTGAATCAGTGAGACGATATGGTTGAAGTATCTCGGTGATCCGACGAAGGGACCTCTCTGCAGGTTTAAACCACCTTTTTCATAAATCAAAGGCAACGATGCCGCATAAGAAACACCGATAGCGACGACAATAGCAAGCACCATCGCGCCGAGGATGCTTCTTCGATTTAATCCAACTGGATCTGCCGCCTTGAACCCGTGAAGAACACTCGGCATCAAAATACCACCCCAGTCGCGCATCATTACCCGCTGAAATCCCAAAAGTGCTAAACTATTTGCGTTAATAATTCTTGAACCAGTTATAATCTCAAAGTATTCCACGGGGTACATCGGTGCTTGGATCAGTAGCATGCCGCCGTTGACGACCATCCACGATAGTGCTGTAGAAGCAATCAGAAACAGGGCGATAATACTGCAAGCGACCCAAAACGACATTCCCGCATAGACACAAAGTCCCGCAAGCAACAGAAAACTAAACACCGTTCCCAGCACCGCCCATCTATACGGCAATACCTCATCTGAATCGTCGATTGTTGTGGAGGTAGCGGACTCCAGAAATGTTCGCCTCAAGATATCTTTGATATGGGTTCGACTGTTAAGCAGGAAGGCGAGAACCATTACGCAATATGCAGCCATTGTCTGTCCTCTCGCAGATATCCACGGACTGATAGGGATAGCAAAGGCGTTGATGATAATATATTGCAACTTGAAAAATAGGAAGAAAAACCAGCAGCTGAAAGACACTTCCATGGCGAGAAAGTAGGTTATACCGATAACGGAGAAATAGAGAAAGAACCGAAATTGGGGCCACCAACCCATCACAATCCATGGACGCTCCGTGAACGGGGTGTACAGGTCATACCGATTCGGAATACGCGGAAGTGCAGGAAAATACTCGTGCAGTCCATTGAGTAGATGGAAGAAGGCGGCGATTCCAAACCCTACCCACACGAGCCGATTCCTGAACAAACTGTTCAGTCCCGCGTGCATTGAGGTTTGCTGAACCATTTCCACAGGCACAGTAACGAGCGGAAAGATGAACCTTTCGCGTTCAACCCACTGTTTCCTTAACACAACCGATACGCAAATGGTCAGAGCATAGAACAGTAGGATGAAAACCGTCCAAACAATGAGCGGTTTTGCCCAGAGTAGCCAAGGAACAATTGATTCTCCCTCATAGAAATCCGTAACGGCATGCTTATCCCACACAATTAGCCATTCACGGAAATGAGGATGAAGCGTTTCTGCCCACTCATTTTCAGGTGTAGCGAAATAGACCGGTGCCGCCAAATACGGAAGTAAGTACCCGACCATTCCTTTCGATGGAATCGCTGAACTAATGACCATCATTACCCAGATTATCATCAACTCGCTTGGATTTAGCACGGCTCGGGGAGATACTTTCTTCAGAATGGGATTAACGACTAAAGTAAGAAAAATCAGTGTAAACACTGTCCCCAAAGGAAAATGATTTCCGGCAATATCTGTCCCTTGGAGGTAGTAGTCGTTGTAGGGGGTAATTGCTGTCTGTATAATGACGAGTGCCAAACCGATCAGAATCGCTCTCACGCTCATCTATTTGCACCCCCTTGTTTTCTTTTTGGCAGCTAAGAAATCTTATGGATCATTCTATCAAATCCTCCTTTTTTGATTAAGGAAAATCTTGAGATGAAAAAATTCTATCTCCTGAGTAGATGTGGATTACGGCTCGTCACCAAAGTCGGGCTCTTTTGCTGGTCGGACCACCCACGCTGCAAAGGCTGCTTCAAAAGATTCTGTCGTGTCTCCGAGGTAGAGGTGCTGGATACTTTCGATCGGAACCGTTATCTCTCCATAGATGGGTGAACGTCCCAACAACGCATCATCTTTAATCTCAAGCGGCTCAAAAATCAGGATCGAACCATCGGTTAACCTGATAGAAATCTTAGATTGAGTGACTTTAGGCTTTTGGCTCTTAGCATAAGAGGCTTTCGGTCGATTAATGTTTTCTTTACTGATTGCTGATTGCTGATGGCTGACCGCTTCTTTGCTGACATCGACCACCCGTGTCACACGGTCTATAGGGATGGAAAACTGACGTAGTTTAGAATCAAACTGAATCGTTTTTCCGTTGAAATCCAGGAGCTTGCCCCGCTTTATATCACCATTTTCTGCGACCATGATATGGTTCGGTGGCGTGTCACGGTTGAAACGTGGAACGGTTAACGCACGCTCCAACTTCACGTCTAACTTGTGATTTTTTGATATGCTGCCACCAAAGACCCCTTCGCCTAAATTCTGACCCCGGCGGAGTTCTATTTTCTTCCCGTCCGCCATGAATATCACATTGCCATCTTTTAACGCTATATTGTCACCCTCTGCCAAAAATCCCTCCAGGTTAACATCTCCTTTGAACTCAATATGAACTTCGCGGTTATTGAACTGGGCTTGTTCCTTCCCCAAAACGATATACCCACGCTTGCTGTTCGTCAAATGTGCCCTATCGATATAGTTCGCATGTGTTCTACCAGAAAACTCAAGTGCTTTCACGTCCGCCGAATCAATAAGGTGCGCGCTAATAAACGGAGACTGGAAACCGACGGTCTTTTCATCGTATGACAAGATTTGACACGGAATGATCTCTCCACTCTTCAGATGCAATACATGACGGAATAGCGACGTATCTAACGGATACATCTTCGATGCACGCCTATTATTGCGTTCTATGTGAGCTCTCCGAATATCTGCCAGCCGTACTGCTTCCGACGCACCGACGGGTTTCCAGCGAATGAACGATCCATCTTCCACGTCGAAGTGAACGCGGCCACGGAGATTTCCTGACGGGTGGAATAATCTGTCCTCGTCTTCAATCTGTCCGTGATTCTTAGGACCACTTGATTCCACCGGAAGCATTGTCCCGCCAAGCCCAAACGCGGCTTGCGTTGCACCCGCAAACACACATGCTATCGGTTCATTCGCGAACGCCGTCTGCAACAACACACTATCTGGTTTTACTTGCACAATCTTACCGCGCAAAACCGCACCGTCAGGGTATGTCAATGCGACAGGGGGTTCCGTTTCGATCAACGCAGTACCCGGCTGAACAACGCGGTCAATTTGCTGGATATTGATGTCATGCCGATTCCCACCCGCATCAAGCACATAAGTGCTTTCTTTCTCGACAAACAACTTACCATAAACGACTTGACCGTTCATCATGTGGACCCGAGGTTTGGAAGAATCGACTTGCTGTTTTGTAGAACCAACAGGTTGCCGGTAGACCCTTAACCGCCGTACCGTCAAATTCTGACCTCGGTTGTAAATATAGACACCCGATTCCGTAACTGTTTGCCCGACCTCGTCCAATTTCAGTAGCAAATTACCAGCAAAATCAAACACTTCCAGGACACCAGTGTTCCCATCATAAGCAAGGCGTAAACGGAAGTTTCGCCGATCCGGCTGAATCGTCAATACCGGCTCGAACAGTGTGCCTTGGACGACGACGAGTTCGTTAACCCAAGTTTCTAATCGCAATGCCTCGTATAAATTTTTGCCAAGCGCGAAAACAAAACCCGGAGGGCGCGCTGCTGATGCTAACTCTAAGTCAATCTCAAAACGCTGGTGCCAGTCAAGCGGATAGAAGATTTTTGCCTTGACTTTATCTGTCCGTGGATGACCGCCGCGATCCGCATACCAATCCGGACGGGTATTCACACCAAACGGCAACATGGGTTGGTTCGTATCCTGTTTGGATAATTCCCAATTCGTCAGTTGGGAACCGTCGAAGATAAGATTCGGGTGCACTCGACGTTCAAGGGTGTAAATCGACTCACGATTCACTTGAAATTGACCGTGTCGCTCGCTGGAAAAGAGAAAGGTCTTCTCATCTGAATCAACTATGTCAGCTATCCAGATATCCCCGGATATGGTGCCGACGCGAAATTCCTCCGTTGCTGGGACAGACTGTTTTGGGAAAACAACCGAATCCAATACGCTAATATCAATGACCAGATCGTCCGAAAAGTACGGTGATGACCAATGAATCACGCCAGACGCGCTTTCCAGTAGGTTACCGGGAAGGACATCGCCGTTTTTCCAACGCAATGTTTGCATTTCCCCTTGCAAAGTCGCTGTTCTCTGAGCCTGTATTACCGGAGTCCATACCACTACCAATGTAGTCGCAACAACAAGCAGTCTTTTTAGATTCCATTGCATCATATTTCTCCTTTCCTAAGAGCATTCGGCGGTCAGTAATTGGATAGAAAATCTCTCGTATTTGCTATATAGTCTTTTAGGACTTACGCACGCGCCTCTTTTGTAGCATAAACTTTTAGTTTGGGTTTCCAAGGATATTGGCGTTTTTTTCGAGAATTCACATCTAACAGAGCCTGATAAAGTCAAAATTGCGTAAGTCCTAGTCTTTATGATGAAAGCACTACGTCAATAAACCGTGTTGCGAGCCTAATACTGACAACTGAAAGTGAGCGTCAGCGAACCTCTGATAGCCGACCGTTGACTGCTATCTCTCATAAATAGGCAAGAGACGATAGTTCAATGCCAAAGCGAGGATAGCCATACCCGTGCCATAGGCTCTGCCGTGGGAACTTGAGAAACTGCCGTCTTCTGCCTGCGTCTTCTGGAGCCACTCGATGGTTCTTTGGTTCCACGCTTTCCACGCCTCAAAGTCACTTTGGAACAGTGCCTGCGCCATATAGTAAAGATTATAGAACAGGTGTCCAGTGCCGCGATGGTCAATCCGACGCTTGATGAACTCGGAAGCGGCTTTGTATTCAGGGGTATCTTTTCTTTTTGCAATCGCATAAATCAGTGTACCAATTGCCGTCCGAGTGAGTCCGCCACCATGACTGCTTGTCATCTGATATGTTACACTTCCGTCTTGCATCGTGTGTGTCTGGAAAAAATTCACCGCCTTGTCAACAGCTTCGTTGGGAATTTCAATACCGGCATTTCGAGCACCGAGTACGCCCATCAACACAGTTCCAGCCACGGTTGTGTCGGCATCTTGGGATTCCGGTGAGTAACGCCAAGCCCCCCACGGATTCTTTCGCTGGGCAGTCAACGAAGAACGAACTGCCAACTCCAATGCTTCGCTAAGCGTCCGCCGCCGTTCAGGCGGAATGTTGCTCCCTTCCCAGAGCAGTCGTTCACTTACCGCGCCATACGCTTCGGACAGTGCCAACAAGGCAAAACCGTGCTGGTACATGGATCCATGTCCGCCCCAAGTTCCACCAATGTACCCGGTTCTTGCATCCTGATTGGAGATAATATTGCGTAGTGCCTTACGGATGGTAGTCGCATAAGGACCGAAGTCCGGATCTTCGCCACTCGCCATCAATGCCATAACACAAATCCCTGTTACACCGGGTCCGCTTCCCGCGCCTGCCCATCCTCCGTCCTCCATTTGCGAGTTCGCGAGGTAGCGTAAACCGCGGTCGTTGATGATACGAACCGCCGCAGGTACACCTGTGCCATAGCGGAGGGCAACATCCTGGGCATTCGCAGATTCGATTGATAATATGGTCAGCACTACCACAAGGAAATAAGAAAGAAGTGCGCAAGTTCGTAGGAGGGGGGGAAACACCCTATCAAAAACACCCCGATTCCCGACTTTTCCTGTAAGAAGGTGGGAAACGCCCAAGCAAAAACACTCCGGTTCCGGACGAAAGTTGTTGGCAACTTTACGGAATTTAGCACACTTTACAGATTTTGAAACTTTCATTATCACTATCTCCTCCACACCATCGGACCGAATACACGTTCAAATTCTCTCCGCTGCCAAGGGGTCAGGACTTCAAAATCTACCGTCTGTGGGAAAAGCTGGAAAAACATCAATTCTGCCGACTTTTCCTCGATAAACCGGGCGGGTAGCAACTGCGACGCTGCTGTTTCCAACTGCTCCCGTTGCATGTCATCTAAAAGCAGTTGCATATCCATGCATGCCACGACTATATCACCCAACGCCTGCTGATGCAAAGTTACCCTCTCGGCTTGGTGCTCGCTATACCGTGCAAACGCCTCTTCAGAAAGCACGTCTTTGATAGCCTGTTGATACAGAGGATAACTTGTAATGTCAATGTTTGACCCCCCATTTCTGGAGAATGCATCCATCGCATTTTTCAGAGTGAAGTTAAGCATCGCAGTAGCCTCTTCATGAGTCATTTTGCCATCTTCGACTTTCTTCATGAGATCCACTTCGACTTCCTCGGATATCGCTTCGCGAGTTTCGTCATGGGCTTCAAAGTACTGTTGTGCCACACCTTTGGCAACAAGTGCCAAACGTCGAGTAGCACGTTCATCGAGGGTGCCTAACAACTCGGTATGCGCTGTGAGTTTGGCTTCGGCGGTCTCCACCATTTGCTCTGGAGATTCCGCTGGAGTTGGATTAATTTCAATCCAAGGTTGCCTCTCTTGCGGGTCAACCATTATTTCGTCAATCACTATGTTAACCCTTTTCTCTATATTGAACTTGGGTGCAATCTTACGGATAAGCGGACGCTTTTTGTTTACGTCCGCACCTTCTTTTTCATTTTTTGTCTCACCCTCGCCTGCCTTTTTGATGTCAATTTGTGGGAGGTCGAAAAGAACGATATGCTTTTCTTTCGCCTTTGCGTGAATCAGCCCCTGCCAAACTTTGGACTGTGCTTCACTCAGAACACCATCCAGAGAAACTTTCAACCTGTAGTGTGCCAGCTGTGCCGCCTGTTGTGGACTGAACCGTAACGCACTCATTGAGGTTGGAAACAGTTCGTTCTCTGTTGCATCAAGTAACGACTGTACAACCCTTTCGCGTTGCTCTGTTCTTAAACTGAGTTCCTTATCAAGTGTGGCAGTAATCCAATGAACGACTGCCTGCCGATCTCGGGCTTCTCGTACCTCCGTAAATTCCAAATAATCTTGAAGTTGTGCCTCGCTCAAGTGTTTAGCGAACGCCGCCTGGCAAACCGGATGCGATAATAACATTTCAAGCAACGATATGTTTCCTTCTTCCACTGGCTTTGCAAAGACACTCAGATCGCCACCCGATTTCGATGCCCCCTCAATTGAATCGAGAAATGACTGATGAAGTGTTTTGACAGCTGCCTCATCCAAATCGTAACGTTTGCCGACACCTTCGGCGACACGTTGAAGCAGGGATACAATTCGCTGTTTGATAACAATGTTCATTCTTTCATCCCGTTGCACGTCAACGAACATTTTGATTTTGCCTTTTTTAGACATTTTGAGCGGAATAAAGTGGTCGCCACCATCAACGACAGCAACAGGTTGCCCAACCCGCCTGTCATATCCTTCTTTAAATATGCTAATCAAATAACGTCCCGCGGGAAGCCCAGCGTGTTCGTAACGGCCGTCACCATCTGTCATTGTTGTGAATTCCTGGTTTCCACCGTCTTGGGCAATAATCTTGACCGTAACGCCTTCAATCGGGCTTTGGGCTGGTGTTAAGTCAGTAATCAGTCCCCGGACGGTCCCACCTTTCAACGCATCGTCCTGCGCAAAAACAACGTCAAGCGACATACCAATACAAGCAAGCACTATTAACGCATATCGTAAATGATCCATCTCTTCAGTCCTCCTCTAACTTTCTCGGATTGTAGCCAATCCTGTTTGCCATTCCTGACCCTTTTTGCCTGCGTAGAGCATAGCATAGGTGTCTCCAACTTCAAAGATCTGACCTGTCAGCACCCCCTCGCAATCAAACGCATCGGGATCGTCAGACGGTGTGAATATCGGATTATAGGGGTTCGGTTCAAAGGTATGGAAATCGCGAGTGCGCACGTGCCCAATCCGCCAAACTTCGCCATCGTATCCACCATAGAGAATATGGAAGTACTGTGAATCCTTGAACAACTCGGTTTCACGAACGGATTTACTGTCCCACGCCTGCCCACTACCGCTGAAAACGGGATTGTCAGGATTCTTTGTGACTGACGCTGGATCGCTCGTCGGTGCGGTCGCATGACACATCGTCAATCCTTCTCCGAATGAACGCGTCGCTTTCCCTGTATAAACGATGTGGATTGTGTCGTCCTCTATCGCAACTGAAGGGTGGCTTGCGCCGTGCCGTTCGTGTTCGGTATCCGCAGGAATGACAGGCGTGTGCTGGACACGCCGCCACTCACCAAGGTCCCCATCGCTCACGAGTAGTCCCGTCTGTTCAGGAGTCGTTTTCCCCTTACCCCGATAGTACATGTAAAATTTACCGTCAGCAGGATTCAGAAATGGGAAAGGGTACTCAACGGCTGCGTCATCGAAGCCGTCCGCTGAAGGTTCAAGGATAGGATTCCGGGCATCCTGTATGATGTTGGTGAGATCACTGATCGGAGCCGTTGCATGCATTATCAACCATCGAACACCAAGGTCGCGTTTACACCAGATGTAGTGTACCGTCCCCTCAACGATAATAGCGTGGGTCGCCGCCGCCCAGAGCGGTGGCGGCAGAGAAATAATCGGATTGCCCGTCTCAATTCTCTTGAAACTGGCGAATACTTCGAACGGAATAGAATCTTTCCTCGTATTTGTCATTGGGTTCTCCCTTCTAAAGCGTCAAAATAAGCGTCCAAACCTTGGCGAAACTCTTCGGGCAGCACGCGCCCCGTTTTTCCAGTTGCCTGTCTGGGTGAACGATTTTCAATAGAGGCTCTGCCGCTGTCATCACCGACGCCGAGGAGCATCAAAGCAGAAGCAGTGGCTGGTGGCGCAGTTGTTATCATGGGGGCGTTTGGAACCCGTCCGGTTTGGAGTAAGATTTCGATTACCTCCGTTATAGCCGCAATCGCGCTGGGACCGGTGTCTGGTTCTGCGAGGATATCTTCTACCTCCTCCATAACCTCTGCTGCGCGTCCTACCTTCGCAAGTTGCCCTTGGATGAAGCGTTCCTGTGCGTTAGGTAGAAGACTAATCTGGGCTTCCACCTCGCGAGTGTCTTCGGTGAGCGTGATTTGCGTATCGTACAGCGCGATGCTGCGCTCGCGGTATTCGTCAGGAGTAAGTGCGTCCTTTGCCTGCTCAAGTTCCCGCATCTCTTCCCGCAATTGGATCTCGCGATTGATGATACGCATCACTTCCACGACGATTTCCGGGGGTAGGTTCGGCAGGTTGACCATTCCGCCCTCTCCTGGAGGTTCCCCCTCAGGTAGAGGATCTACCAACTGCTCTGCCCACCGATCCAGCGTATCTGCCCAGAATTCCGCCTCGATCGATGATTCACCGATAAAATTATCTTTGATCGCTTCCGCCATGTCCTGCATCTGGTCGGATACAATAGCGTCTTGCATCTCCGACAGCACACCCGAGAAACCGTCCGACGGTCGCCGCTCAGCATAAGCAGCCATGTCCTGCAGGAGTGTAGATGCTACCTTAGACTCAGCAATCTCTTTTTCAGCCAAATGTGCGCGGTCGGACGTATCGTCCACGGCATCAGTCACAAGTCCGAAACCGTCCAGATTGTTCAGATCCACCGCGATATCAATCTGACGTCGCGATGCCGCCTTCAGACGCTTCACGAATGTACTGTTTTCAAAGCCAGTGAGCAATTTGCTCATTTGTTCTGCTAATTTCGCAAATTCGTCGAGTAATTCCTGCTGTTCTTTGACCGCTTCCAAGACGAGATCTGCTGTCTGAGGAGCCGAAGGTTCTTCCTCCTCATTTTTTCTACCGCTCCCTTTGAGGGTCGTCGTAGGGATTCCCAGTCCACCAACGACTTGCGGTGCCTGTCCTGCTGCGTCTTCACTTTCGTTGAAACCAGATTCAACATCAAGGACACGCGGAGTGGGATTGGCGGGTATATAACCCGGCTTACCATTAGGTTCTTTGCTTCGATTTACATTGACTCCGGCACCTGGTGTATTCGGATCTTCGGGGATTTCATCTAACCCTTCAGAAGGTTTCTTGCTATCGGGTCCATATTTCTCCACTTTTTCTAAATTATCGGGTTTACCTCTGGAAGGGGACGGTGGTCCTCCTGCTGTTGGAGAAGATGCCTCTTGCTGGTTATTGGCGGCTGACTGTTGACCGCTGCTCAATCCTTGTGCCTCAGCCGCCCGCGCAAGTAAGTCAGCGACAGAAGGCATTCTCTGTCCCGCGATCTCCTCTAACTTCTTGAGTATTTCTGCCCACGACTCAAGCTGATTGGGATCAAATTCCTCGTTTTTTGTTGCTTCTTGCACCAACTCAGTGCCAAGTTGAATGAGACTGTCAAGCCTCGCCGCATTGGCACGCTCCGCAGCCGCCTGATTTTGCAGTTTCCTGCGCTGCGCTGGATCGTCGAGTGCTTCGGGGGGCAGATCACGCAGTTCGCGATTGGTTTCGTGCAACTGCAATTCTTTGTCGTGTACTTCCTGTGCGGCACCCATCCAGAGTTCCATCTGCCCGACCAACCACTTGAAATGTTCTGCTGGGGTTAGCACATGTATGACGATGTCCGGTGAACGGACGCGCTCGCGACTCGGAAGATAATCCTCAACGAAGGCACGCAGGCGTAGACTCTGCGGGCGCGCATCTTCGCGCACGGCTGAAAATGTGGCAGCAACCGTCATAATATCTGTGGTCGGTGAGCCGGATGCTACCGTTTTCTCACCACTCGTAGGTTCTGGATTGTGAATCGGATTACCAATACCTTCCCATTCCAACCCCACTCGCTTCACACCGAAGTCGTCCCTCGCCTGAATTTCAAAGGTGAGGACCTCGCTCGAAAGGACAACACGATTGTTCTTTAGTTTGTTGAAGCTAACCGTCGGGGATTCATCTTCTTGCACCTCTAACCGTATTACTTGCGGTTCACGTGCAGCGAGACCAAAACGATCACGCCACGCTAACTGGAGTTCAGTCTGCTCCTCCACGTTGATGGGTTCGGTCGTCACACGCTTACCATTAATACGTTGCGGACGATTGTTCAAAGTCGCCTCCGCGAGTTCCCGTGTGGCTGTGGCTTCTAAGACTGCAGTACTCCCCTTCAACAAACTGAGTATCCCCCCACGGACATCTTCCACCAGCGACTCACTACGTTGTAAATAGGTTGGCAATTCGACCTCAGCAATAAGCTGAGTCAGCGCAGGGCGCAATTTGGGTTCGATGGGAATAGAACGTCGGGCATCTCCGACTCGAAGCGTGAGTCGGCCATCCTTTGTTTGAGGTGGTAATTGAAATCGGTACGTTGCTTCGTCTCGAGTTGCAACCACCGGAACTTGGTCTGCGTAACGTGCTTCTCCCGACTCAGGTTTCCACGGTGAATTGTCCTTTAGCTGTGCTTCCACATCAAAAGGTTCGGCGTACGGGACCACACGTGGTATTCCTGATTCGCCCTCCAATTGGGCGAAAGTGTAACGCGCCACGTCACGCCACGGGGTTAGCCACCGCGCGAAGGTATTCCAACTCGTTGCGGGTATTACAACGGCTCCGATCACTACCAACACTAATGGAAGGGTTGCCGTCAATGCCCAGCGACGGTGCCGCGGAGTGGGAACCGCATCTGCCAAATTATGTCTTGCGACCTCGGCATCGACCTGACGCATGGCTGCCTCAACCAAGGTAGGACTTGACAATTGATCCTCTCTATTACGTGCTAATTCTACGATACCGAGTACGTGATCCCCAAAACGTGGAAACTTTTGCTGCAATAACCGAGCGACACCCTCCAATTGCCGATGCTTCCAAACCCAATTGTAGTACTTCATGGGTAAGAAAAAGACCATTCCGACCATACCCACCACTAAGATGAGCACTCGTAGAAGTGTAGGTGTATCGAACACCCGGTCCAAGCAAAAAACGATAATATATGAGACAAGGATACCAAAGATTGCCGCCAGCACACCCTCAGCGAGTTTGATCGTCCATACCCGTTTTTGGTACTGTTCGAGTGCCGCTTTCATACGCGGCGGTAGGTTACCTGCGCCGCGTTGTGATTGTCCTTTTGTTGGCATCTGGTTCATCAAATGTCTCCTTTTGAACAGCAATCGGCTGTGGGGGCGGTTTTTTCTTGCGAAAAAACCTTTCAGCGATCGGTAAAGAATGGCAGTCAGCAGTCAGGTTGGGTTGCTACCCAACCCTTTCAGCATGCTTCGCAGTGAGAATAAAGAAAAGCGGCGTTCTGTAACGCTCGCGTCTTTGCTGATTGCTGATTGCCGATGGCTGATGGCTAATTTGCTGATTGCTGATGACTATACCGCTCCCGTCATTTTTCTCGCAATCCAGAACACCCCGAGTAGTAGGATGAGAAGTCCCGCCCAAAGTGGGTGTGCCCAGATCCGTGTGCGATGCACAGTCGGCTCAGGTTCCGGGAGGGCGGCGAGATCATCCAACAGACTTCGCACCTCGGAAACCGGCACTAACTTGCCATCTGTAATTTTAGCGATTTCATCTAAGACCTCAAAACGAGCCAAACGTCCTTGTTGTTCCCGATTTAAACCTTGGACTGACAGATCAGTCTCTACCGAAGTCCCGGTTTCGGAACTACTGGCAACGAGGTGATAATTGCCAGATTCTTTCGGTACAAACGAACCCGTGAACAACCCTATTGCATCTCCTTCACCCGGTTGCAGTCGGATTGTTTGTGTTTTGCCTGATGGCGAAATCGCCTGTACAACAACCGAACCTCTGTCCAACGGACCGCCCAACGGATCGTTCACGTTGGCATTTAACATCACGGCATCATCAACGTGTGGCCGATCTGGCGAATAAAACAATCGCATTGATTCACCCTGTGCCATCTGTCGACGATACGCCATCCATCGAGCAACCTGACTCCAAAAGCGATAGTGGTACTTGTCCTCAACACCTTGTCGCCAACGCCATGCGCTATCTGTTCCCATGAACAACACTTTACCCGCACCGTACGTTTTGGTCACAATGAGTGGCACGCGTCCTGAAGTTGTCGCAACCTCGTTATGCACTGCTAAAGTCTCTGTACCCGCTTTGGCGCGTTTGATGCCAGCATACCAGTAGAAGCCCGGCAACGTGCGCCACACTTGACGGTTAATCTCCGCAGTCTCACCGAGGCGAGTTAATAAACTTCGTTGCCCTAACTGCGTGAGTGCGAAATATCCCTGTGTTCCCGATCCAACACCATACGGGGTCGCAGCGTCCAAAACCACGGGATAGAGATCCGCAAGCGGACCGGACATCAACGACGCATGCATCCCGGTCCGTCCGGGCATGAAGACGAGTCCAGAAGCCTGCGCACTGACAAGCTGCCGTAAATCCCGTGCTTGTTCGACTGTTAACTGTTTCTTTTCGACACCGACATCACCAAGGAACACCACGTCGTAGCGGCTCAGTTCATTCGTCGTAGGGAAACTTTTGATATAACTACGTCCTCCGCCAACTTTGGGTAGTTTCGGATGAAAAAGTAGACATGTTAATTCGACCCCCGGATCCCGTTCCAAAGCATTACGAAGATACCGGTACTCCCACCGTGGATAGGATTCGACGACCAGTACTTTCAATTGTTCTTTGCGCACCGAAATCGGCACAGAAATCTCATTGTTTTCCGGGATTAATTCCTGTGTGTCTCGCGGAATACGCATTGTTAGCGTATAGTCACCAACTGCTGGCGGTGTCCAGACCATGTTCTCTTGTGCTTGGCTCATAGCGGGGACGCGGATAAGTTTGCTAACCGTTGATGTTTTGTTGATATTGAGCGTAACATTCACATCCCGGTCCTGACCCAAAGTGCTACGAACGACAAACGGAATACGAAGTTGCTTATTTGCAACCGCATAAGTCGGGGCATCCATACTAACCAACTCAAGATCAGGTAACGGCACTTTACTGCCCACTCCAACCGCGAAAACCGGAATTCCTCTCATCCGAAACCGTGTAGCCGCCTCAACAGGCGAGTTCCCGATGTTCCAATCACCGTCTGACAATAGCACGACACCGCGAAGGTTTGCATGAGTGTCTAAAACCTGCGACAGTCCAGCGTTCAAGTCTGTTGCTTCCTCCGCCGGATCTAACTGTGAAGAGAAGGGTTCAAAAACTACACTCAGATCATTGGCATTTGAAGGTTTCCAAACCTCCTCAGACATCAGGGGTTGAATCGTCTCAGCGCGGCTTTTCGGGGCTCTTCGATCAAAAATTTGTGCTTGATCCGCAACTCGCGCTTTGCTGTTTTGTATCGGAATCGAGTTGCGGGTCAAAATTACATCCCGCGTTTTCATACTGTTAGATTTGTCCCAAAGCACGGCGAGGGTGGAGCGTCGATCTGGTAGTTGCGTTTGTAGCCATTCAGGTTGATTCAAGGTTACAACGACCAAGCAAATCAATACAAAGCGCAGTAACTCAAGCACCCCGGTTTTCTTGCTATAACCGCTGCGATGCCATGCCAGCCAGCACAATATGCCTGCCGCAATTATGACAACCAAGCTCAAACCTAAGAAGGTTCCACTTGAGAAAAATTCAAGATTTCCCTGTTGTTCTTGCATTACAAGGTCCTTTACTGGTTATCAGTTTTCAGTTTGCATCGCAGTAAGAAATTCTGATACACATCAAAACTTCTCTTAACTGAATACTGAAAACCGAATACCGATAACTATTCTGCACTTCCGCCTGACACCGTGAGGTCGATTAAAGGGGTAGTTCGGACTCTCCTACTCGGTAAACTCAGGACTGCCTCTACAAGAAGTGCAACTATCATTGCGATGAGAAAAATGCGCCACAGTTCACTCGCTAAAGCAGATGTGTCACCAACATCAACATCAATCCGCCGATACGACATTCCATCAAATAGAGCATCCACCGCCTCGACAGGTACCGCCGCAGCACTGTCTTCAATGTGGCTACGGTTCACAGCCGTCCAATACGCTCCATCTCGGTATACGCCAGCGTGTAGTCCGCTTTGTGAAAGGAGCGGCGAATTGTCCTCAGGAGCCACTAACTCCCATTCGTTGCGGTCTGCCAGCACGTCAAGGTTCGCGTCGCGTTGAGATGCCACAGCCAACGCGCGACAGCCTTGATCCAACGCCCGCTGTAAAATTACGTAAAAGATGACACCTTCGCGCTCGAAAGAGGAAAATTGTGCCGTAGGTAGCGTGCTACAGAAATATACCGCTCCATGATCGGTAGCGACACGAGTGAGCAGAGAGGCATCGTCATCAAATCTTGCCAACGGTGTTCCAGTGCTTTCAAAAGAACGATATCGATAAGTACGTAGTTCGTTCAACGGCAACGCGTCTCCACTCTCTACGTGTGCCAGCAGATCTGTATCGCCACGCCACCATGAGATACCGAATACCTGTTGGCTTCCAGGAGTTTGCCAGTCCTCCCAACGTGAGGCAAATAGCTGTTCATCTGCATTTTGGCTCGATGGGAAGAAAATAACCACGCGTCCCGTATCAACGAATTGCGCAATCTGATCTGCTACTGATCCACGCGGTAGAGCCGCTTGCCAAATCAATAACCCAGTACTTTTCCAATCAATCTCTGCGACACGATCTACGGAGATTATATCAACCTGATGTTGGAACCGAGGGTCTATCGGAATAGTAAGTGCCCGACGGAACGCTTCACCATTTTTTACATCATCACTGACAACAACGGCTCTTCGCACCGGCGGTTCTGAAAACACAAAGAAAAACCGATTATCCAAGGGATTCGCATCACCCGGCAATCCAACCGAACCCCAGCCTGAACGTAGTTTGGTATCAATCGGAATACGATGTCCTTGCAGGGAGGCACCCTGTCTGTCAAGTTCCACTTCAACAACAGACCGGACGTTGTTGACTTCAAACTCAATTGGAAATCTCTTTCGCGTTGTGTGTACGGGCTGGGTAACCCAGCCCGTACTTTTCGATCGAACCACTACATCAAGAACAAGTTCCGCATCGTTACCGCGTTCCCACCGTTGTACATTTTCTACCCTTACCGACAAATTGTCTGAAGGTAAATCCGCGTATGCAAGCAAAAAATGATGCACACCTTCTAACTGCGCAAACTCCTCGCGTATCGCTTGCCAACGCCCGCTTTCAACATCCCAATCGTTTTCACTCAAGTCAGAGCAGATCCACACGTCAACGCGTCCTGACTTATTCGCTTTGAGATATGCCAAAGCGGATTCAAGCATACCCGGAATATCCGCGCTGGTAGCACTCGATTCGGTTGTAGGTAGACCCAATAGTGCTTTCGGTGAATCTACCTCCTGAAGTTGACCGCTTGCACTATCAATTAGAACCAAGTGCGTCCCGTAATCACCCTGTTCCAGCAATTGTGCGAGCTTTTGCAGTGCCGCGAATCTCTTCGACTGACCTGCTTGTAAGTCTTGTATTTCCATGCTGGCAGAACGGTCGAGAAGTATCAGCGTGGCATCCGGTTTACTCATTCCGATGCTACCCAACCATCCACCGGACAGCGGACGACTGACGACGAAGATCAGAGCCGCGACTGCCAAGACACGCATCAACAGGATAAGGAAATGTCGAAGACGCGCCATGCCTTTACTCATGCGCTTCGCGCTCATGAGAAACATCATCGCTGCCCAAGGGATAGTGCGGTGCCGATGCTGATTGATGAGGTGGATTAGGATCGGTAACCCGATCAAAGGAAGGGCGATAAGTGCCAACGGCTGTAAAAAGCCCATATTTTTATACTCGTTACCGGTTCGCCTGCTCCGCAGGCTTTCAGTTATCAGTTAAAAAGGATGTTGCTTGGGGTTTCCGTTGTTAAGCGAAAACCTCTTAACCGACTGCCGACTGCTGAAAACTATTAAAAATGCCGCTTCGGTGTCCGTCCCAATAGGAATCGCGCTAACACATCATCGTAGTTCTCATTGATGCGGATACGGTGGTAATCGACTTCGGTATCCTGAACGACTGTGTTCATACTTTCGAGGTATATTTCGAGTGCACGCTGGTATTGCGTGCCGATGACAGTCGGATCTGCCAATATAGGTTCGCCTCCCTCCATGTCAACAAAACGCATTGGACGATCGAATTCCAATTCCAACTCGCTCTGCTCCAACAGATGAAACACGGCGATGTCGTGCTTACGGAATCGTAGATGCTCAAGACAGTTTCGCACAACTTCTGGTTCGATGAACAGATCCGAAAGAATGACAATAAGTGCCCTTTGCGGGACGCGTTCAGCGGTTTCATGGAGAACGTTCGCTAATCCCGTCTCACCAGATGCCTCCATCGTACCCAATTCATCGAGGACCGCGCTAAGGTGCTTCGCACTCCGTTTCGGCGGAATCTCTTTGTGGAACCCTGTGCCGGCACAATAGAGTCCAACGGCATCACCTTGTTGTGCCGCAATATAGGCTAAAGTCCCAGCGATACGACGGGCATAATCCAATTTACTCATGCCGTTGTATGTGAAGTTCATGGAACCGCTGGTATCAACGATTAAGCACATCCGTAAATTGGTATCAGCCTCAAACTCTTTGATGTAGTAGCGATCATTCCGGGCATAAGTCCGCCAATCAAGTCTCCGCGGATCATCACCCGGTACATACTTACGGTACTCCGCAAACTCAAGACTCGAACCCCGAATCGGACTCCGATGTTTGCCCGATACGCTTCCGATCATAGGCAATCGAGCATGCAATTGAAGTGTCGAAAGCCGTTCCAAAACCTTCTGATCAAGGTAGTCCCGTTTGAGTTGCAGCATACCTTAGTTTCCTTCAGACAACTCCTCAACCAGTCGGTTGACGATGTCTTTACTGGTGATATTCTCAGACTCGGCAGCGAAGGAGGTGATAACACGATGTGCTAGCACCGGATTCGCCACCGCAACAACATCTTCAAGTCGTGCCATGTAGCTACCACTGAGTGCTGCGCGGGCTTTCGCACCGAGAATTAGGTACTGAACTGCCCGTGGACCGGCACCCCAAGCAACCAGAGGCTTCAACCAGTCAGGTGCTGCGTCGCCTTTTGGCCGTGTGCTTCGAGCGAGATCGACGGCGAATTCGTAGATGTGCTCAGCGACTGGGATGCGACGAACGAGATCTTGAAACGTTCGCACCCGCTCACCGCTCAGAACATGCTCCAGGGTCGGGAGAGACGCACCAGTCGTCGTACGGGCAATCTCAATCTCTTCGAACCGCTCCGGATAGTCCACCTCGATTCTGAACATGAACCGGTCTAATTGCGCTTCCGGTAACGGATAGGTGCCTTCCTGCTCGATTGGATTTTGTGTCGCTAAGACAAAGAACGGGGGATCCAGAGAGTATGTTCTGCCGATAACAGTGATTTTGTATTCCTGCATCGCCTCAAGCATAGCGGCTTGGGTTTTTGAAGGGGCTCGGTTAATCTCATCCGCTAAAATAAGATTCGCAAAGAGGGGTCCCTTTACAAACTCGAACTCCCGTCTGCCTCCTGGGATTTCTTGAAGGATGTCGGTGCCGGTGATGTCCATTGGCATGAGATCAGGCGTGAACTGAATTCGACTAAACTGCAATGCCATCGTTTCAGCAAATCGACTGACCAGCAGTGTCTTCGCCAAGCCCGGAACACCCATTAACAGCGCGTGCCCTTGAGAAAACAGACATATCGACAAGTGTTCGATGACCTGATCTTGACCGATGATGATCCTGGCAAGCGATGTTTTTAACTGGTCGTAAACGTTTCGGAGTTCGTCAATTGCAACAACGTCGTCGGCATGCATTACGTCATTTATTGGGGCCGCCATAATATTCCTTTTTTATTCGTTATCAGTTTTAACCATCAACTCGCCTCCGTTATAAATGTTAAAGCACGAGTTGATGGTTAAAGTCATCAGTCCTCGGTTAAGAGGTTTTCGCTTAACTAACGGATACCTCCAAGCAAAACACCCTCTTTAACTGATAACCGATAACTGAAAGGGTTGCGTAGCAACCCGGA
>JAPOOP010000701.1 GCA_026713385.1 Candidatus Poribacteria bacterium
AGTTTTCATAATTTAAATCTCCTTTTTTTAAAAGACACAAACTTAAGTAATGCTCACAAAAAAGGTTAAATCATTCCTATGAAGTGCTTGTAAGGACGGGAGTAAGCACATATAATTTATCAAGATGCGAGCCAATCGTATTAGGGCGCTCAAGCCATCCGTCTGGTGCGAGGTCATCGTGTTCTGAGACGTATCGATACCCAAACCACATTCCAATCGCCATCACCAGAGCGACAATGATAACAACAACGAATGCCACTTTCCAACTTACCATGCAGATTTTTTCCAAATTTTGTGAATAATAATGCTCAAATATTACCAGATTCATTAAAGGTTTTCAACAAAAAATATCGTATTCGGACACGCATTGCAGAATTCTTAAAGTCAATTGCTGAAATTTTGTGCGATAAGCACCAAATCCAGAATGTTAACAATGCCATCGCCCGTGACATCTGCGTTAGCATCATTTCCACCGAAACGAGAAGCCACGAAAGTGAGATCCAAGATATTCACGACCCCATCCCCTGTCACGTCGTAAGGCACCGGTTCAGGCATAACGTCCTCCTGAGAAGGCTGTTCAGGCATAGTCTCTTCCTCAGAAGCGGGTTCCGGCGTAGCACCTTCCTCAGGAGAGGGTTCCGATGTAACATCTTCCTCCGTCGTCTCAGGTTCTGTTGGCACGGTTAGCAGATTGGAGCTTACCAAACCAAATATTAAGCCATCGTTGTTCTCAAATTGGACGGGACCTATATCGGGAGCGAACCATTGGTGGGTACTTGAGTCAAGATTTAAGAATCCACCAGCAGTGAAATTCACACCTAACAGTACCTTAGCACAATTCTTGAATGTTCCGACTGGAGTAATCACGTCCTCAAATTCAACAACTTCAAAATCAGTGGCACTTTTCCCAGATATAGCGAGTCCGATCTCCAGTTCCACATCCGCATCCGCCGCTATCTGCCATTTATCTCCCAGTTCTAACTGTAAAGGGAAAAAAGTGACAGGCGTTGGAAAATCCGCAGTCACCATAGCACGCGGTTCAACTAATTCAAAGATAGTTTTATGGAGTTCTATGGCATCGTCCCCGACAGTCAGAAAATACCTGTCGGTGTCACTGTCTCCAGTGCTGAGTTCCTCGGTCCTAATTTTCAGGAGGATACGCTCTTCACCGTCAATAATTTCGGGTCCCTCAAGCGTATAAGTGCTCTGCTCCTCACCATCAACACTGTCAAAAACCCACGTATTCCCGATGTCTGCGGGATAATAATTCTGTGCTGCCGCTGTAAACACAAAAGAACAAGCGAGACTCATGACCAGAACTGGTTTGAGCCAACGTAAAAATGTGTTTTTTTTCATATTTCAATTCTCCTTATGCCGATTGCCACAAACAAATAGGAATTACAATTACAATGAATGCTAATTTTCACCGCAACCTACCAGAACCATTCAGTTTTTGGCTGCTGATTGTTTTGTGCGGTGTATCGCGACCTTGGAGGTTGCTCTTACGGTATAGCGATCAGCAGTCAGCGATCAGTAAGACTCGGGAGAAACACCCAAGCAAAACACCGCTCCCACAGGAGCAAACATTAAACCCCGTTATTGAGGGACAAAGGGTCAAATCATCAGGAGTCGGGAATCGGAGTTCCCTCCTACAGAAGACTAACCGCTCCTACAATATCACCCGTCCTGTTGACTTTTTGCAAGCTTCGTGTGATAATAGAAGTATATTACTACATTTATTGCGATTTTGCAAGAAGGAAAAGAGCGCAGTGCTGACTTGACTGCGTGCCACTCATAAGAGTAAAAGGAGAAATTTAGATGCGTTTAGAAGGACAGGTTGCGATTGTTACAGGTGGTGGCGGAGGTATTGGGAAAGCAACGTGTCTCGCTTTCGCCAAAGAAGGTGCGGATATTGTAATCCCTGAAGTGAATTTAGCGAATGCGGAAGCGGCTTCAGCAGAAATAACTGCGCTCGGTAGGCAGTGTCGGGTGATTGAAACAGATGTAGCGGATGGCGATTCCGTGCGTCAGATGGTTCAGGAAACACTTGACACGTTCGGACGGATTGATATTTTAGTCAATAATGCTGGTATTTTTAGTTATACGCGTATCGATGCATGCACGGAATCGGAATGGGATCGGATGATGGCTGTGAACCTCAAGGGTCCGTTTCTTTGTTCACAGGCAGTCATG
>JAPOOP010000679.1 GCA_026713385.1 Candidatus Poribacteria bacterium
AGCAGCCATCGTCACCGGCAAAGCACGTCAACAGCTGACAGCTATTTCCTTAGTCGCGGGCAATGGGTGCTCCGACAAGATTGCCCCATTCTGTCCAACTACCATCGTAATTGCGGACCTTCTCATAACCGAGTAGATACTTCAGCACAAACCAAGTATGCGATGAACGTTCACCGATACGGCAATAAGCGATTGTTTCCTTATCTTCATCAACGCCTGCCCCGCCGTAGATGGCTTGCAGTTCGTCGTGAGACTTAAACGTGCCGTCTTCAGCCACTGCTGTCGCCCACGGAATGTTTGCTGCGCCGGGGATGTGTCCACCGCGTTGCGCCGTCTCGCTCATACCGGGAGGTGCAATAACTTCGCCAGTAAATTCAGCAGGCGAACGAACATCAACCAGATTAACAACGCCTTGCCCTAATGTGTCGCGAACTGTACCCGCTATAGCGCGGACATTGTCGTCGGGGAATTTCGCCTGATATCCTGTGCTGGAATGATCCGGAACGTCAGTGACAAGCTCTCTGCCTTCATCGATCCATTTTTGACGACCACCGTTCATCACTTTCAACAGACTTTCATCGTGTCCGTAATAGCGGAATTGCCACAAAGCATACGTCGCGAACCAATTATTGTTATCCCCATAAAAAATAACAGTGGTATCGTTGGCAATACCGCTGTCATTGCAGAGTGCCTCGAACTGTTCTCTCGTGAGAATATCGCGTCGAACTTGATCGCACAATTGTGTTTCCCAATTGAGTCCCACTGCACCAGCGATATGTCCGTCAGCGTATGCTGAAGTATCGACATCAACCTCAAGCAGTCGGATGCCAGCATCACCACCATGCTCAGCGACCCATTCCGTACTTACCAAAACATCAGAATTTGCGTAATCAGCCATTTTTGTATTAAGTCTCCTTATTGCATCCCTGTTAAAACTTATTCATATGGGCATAGAAACCGTGCCCTAAAAGGACGATTATTGTTTATATTATACATATCTAACCCCGAATTGTCAAATAGAAACGCGATTTTGCCACTATCTCGCCTATTTTTGCGGAATTATCAAGTATTCCCGACAAAAATAGTTTAAGTCACGCAGCACCCACGTTACTGGACCGAAAACCGTCCAATAAAACTCAAGGTTAATAACGTACGATTAGAAGGCAAAAGAGTGAGGATAAAAGCAAAGGTTTCAGGAAAAACAATAAGCCACGCCAAAGGATTGACGCGGCTTATTGTTTATAGGTAGTTATGTCCTGTTCTCAATTAGAATGCTTACAACTGACTTGCACCATTAGACATTTTCTGCGGAACGCTATCTATATCCCCATCGGCGAGAGTACTCGCGGGGATATAGTTGCTGTAATCCGAGATATTGCCATGCGTCACTGCGTAGATGACAATATTAACGAGTTGTCGTGCAGCAGCTGGAGCGAATTCGTCTAAAATTTTATTCCGGTCCTGATAATGACCGAAGAAAGGTTTCTGTACGGCACCATCCATCACATGTATCATTGCTTCCGTATCGACAAGAACAGCCAACCGATCATCAATGAAGACACCTTGCAACTGACGATAGGGACCGTGATGGAGAATAGTAGATCCAATTTTCCGAACAGGAAATCGGAGTGGCCCGTTCAACTCATAGTAACTATTGTAAATCTCGTGGTCTTGAGGGATAGTCGTGAGGTGGTATTCAGGAAGAATTTGCCGCAAGACGCGCAGCGCAGGCTGCATGGCTGCTTCCGTGTTTCCGTGCGTGGGCATATAGAGAAAACCACCGCGATTAATGATATACTCACGAATCCGTTGCGCTTCCCGATCGGTATAGCCGAAGGAAGAGCGATCCGCACTCACGTTCCAGACATTGCCACCTAACAGTCCGTTCTGGAGTGTCACTGATGCCTTGGGAACCGGTTCCATAAAGATAATCGGTGACTCAAAGAACGCTGCATCCGTAATTTGGACTGCGTCAACCATTTGGGTTTGGACGCCTGTTTCTGTATTCAGCGATTTGACTAAATAGGGCAGACCTGCCCCGAATCGGAGATGTCCGATGCCGCTGCCTCATATATCGAGGTTCGGATGCAATGGGTCGTCGAGACGGACGAGATTGAGTTGCCCTATAATCTCTGTGCCGCGTCCTTGAATGATAGCCCCTGGGCTTCCCTTCGGGAGTGGTGGCACACCGTTTCCCAACACGATGTTCTCTGTAACATCTGACAGCGATGCGTTGATATTTGCAACACCTGCTCCCTCTACGAGTGAGTTTAGCCTACCGCGGCTTTGTCCCCGTCCTTGTCCAAGACCGGCTCCAGAACCGAAAGCCCCGCGCCTGGTCCCGCTACCTAAGCCGTCACCGACACCTGCGCTTATACCATCAGTAATGCCGCCTTCACTGGGTAAGCCTGCGGTAGGCAATCCATCTGATGCTGTGGGTAATTTCGCAGCCGTTGACAGCGGTTGTGCAGTATGCTGGATTACGGAAGACGAACTCGGAACTTTGATTTGCTGCCCTCTCGGTGCAGCTGGCGCGCCCGTCATTAGTGACGCCGCGGGGGCTGCGGTTGCGGACGACCTCGCCGAGCGTGCGACCGTGGTCCGACGTGGTGTTGTCTCAGTTTGTGGAACGACTCTTAAATCTGGAACAGGGGTTGTTACAACGGCTGGCTTCGGAATAACATCCCGCTTCGCCGCTTGGGGTGGTGTGACAATGAAGAAGCTCAAATCAATGGTATCTTGTGCTTTCTGTGGTTGAGATGAGATGGCGATATACCCTACAACGACTGCGAGGCAGACGTGTATGATGAGCGATACCATCCATACGAGAGGTATTCGGCGCGATTTCATGTTACGCTCCTCCTATGTAGTTAAGCATTCGCGCTTTAACGTGTTGTTAATCTGGTTTTTCTGATATTCATATTAACAATTTTCACATTACCTGTCAAGAAAAATCACATTTCTCTCCATAGGCGAGGAAAATTTCCCTATATTTGCTAAGGAACCTTATAAATATCAGAGCAATTTCTATGCCAAAAGCGACTTGCGTGTGAAATTACATCTAAAAGTAGATTTTTCGCTAATTTTGCCTGACGAAGCGGTTTCCGTCGTCCAATTTCTGGACAGTTTTGTTCAAAAGCCAAGTTTCAAATGATCCTGAAAGGATCTAATCCGTTGGCTCTCGCACTATCAAGTTAGACATCGCTTCCGTCTGAGCCTATATGACCGAATATCAACGTGAGTTTGACATAAGAGCGTGCAGACAAAAAATCCGTTCCTGTTATTAAAGACACAATTTTAGGGTGAAAAAGGTGCATAATTTCAAAAAAAAGAAATAAGTCCGAATTTTAATCCAAAATCGGCACACCAACTGTGTATAAAGAGATTGTCCGTAAAAATCCATCAATCTGATAGAATCAACGATTCGCCAGAGCATCCCCATTATATACCAAACCAATACCGACATTTAATCAGAAATATATTTTTTCCTTCATCGGTGAAGCTGCTACGCAACCGGTGAAATGGACGAAATTCAAGGTCTTCCGCTCCTACCTCTTCTAATTCAATCGCACGTGATTGGGACCAAACCAAAAACAACGTACTCCCAGGACGGAATTCCCAGCGAAAGACGGCGTTACCTCTCAACGAACGCATGTGGAAATCGGGGTTTCGCTGCAGTGGATACGGTTTGAATTGATAAGACCTCGGCTCGACCAACTCTTTGAAGTTGGTATAGTCCCCGACAGTAATGAACGGTTGCACATAGAATTGAAGACTCAACGTCGGGGTAAAACTGATATTTGCGCGCGTCGTGAAGTCAAGCGTTTGAGCCGTTAACTCCCCATAGACGTAGTGCTTTTTAATGTGTCCATTGATGTTTTCTTCAATTAAATCGACCCACTGAGCATCGTAAATTCGATAGCGATACATCGGTCCGATACTCAGTTCAATGTTTGATACAGGACGAATCTTCAGACGGAGACTGACTTCCTTTTCAGAACTCTTGGTATCATCGTCCCATGCGAAGATCGGATTCAGTTCAATCTGAACCATCTTACGACTATCGGTAGAAAGTCGGCTAAAAATCCACCAACCCGCAGGATTCTTAATCAGCGTCCCACCGCGTCGGACATCCTCGTCCCTAAACGATTCCAAGTTCCGACCCACCCATAGGTCATACTCCCAATAGTTTTTCAGCTTACCATCTGTCCATATCTCGGAATAGCGTCCGATGCTAACGCCATCATAATTCCATTCTCGCCAACCGTAGAGACCTAAACTCACCTCTCGGAAAATACTAAACGGTTGCTCTTTTTTAACGATGAAGTCATAAAACCACCTCATCATATCGCCGCGCTGAGAATAACCGATGTCATTTATTTCTAATTCTGGAGAGAGTACGTTAAAATTGGTATAAAGTCTCCACCAACCCCCCTGTTTCTGAAATTCAATATGTGCGAGGTAACCCGATTTACGTGCGTCAAGTTCTCCCGCTTGGCTTGCCGCTAACATTCCGCTTATCTGGTACCGTTCCTTCGCAAACTTCAAGTCCCAGTCAAGTCCACCTACATAAGAGGCGTTAGAAGACTGTCGGTTCACTGCCGTCGTTACCAGTCCAACACGAGAGTTTCCTTCCAGTACGTCTTGTGTCACTCGACCGACAAAGTAGTTCGTCAACGGCTCAATGAGGTGATCGCGGGTCTTGCCTTTTTCCTTAACCTGCACATACTCTGGCGCGGTAACAGCTTCCATAATACCAAAGGAAGTCTTGCTATTGGTTCTTCCGACGATCTTGGCAGCACCGAGGATCGTTGTGGCTTCTGGACGACTCAGTTCTGTGGTACCATCAGGGATTTCAAAATGGTCCGGCTGCCGTCCAATCCGCCGTGAGTAAAAGAACTGATTTCCCTCGCCTCCAACACGAAAAATGGACGCTCCTTTGACAAAAAAGGATCTCCGTTCCTCAAAATACTCCTCATAGGCAGATAGATTCAAGGTAGCAGGGTCTGCCTCCACCTGTCCAAAATCAGGGTTGATTGTGGCATTGAGCGTTGTCCCAGTGGTAATTCCATACTGGACATCGCCACCAACACTCCCCCACAAGTCAGACTTGCTGTTCAGAGTTGTCCTGCCCATCGCATAGGGTATCAATTCTAAATGACGAGACGGATGGATATTCTCAATTCCTACCAGATCACCGAAATGTGATATCCAACCCGGTTCAGCCTTCTTAATCAAACGCCAGTGGGCACGCTCTTTTCTGCGACTAATCTCTCGCTCTACCTGTAGTCCCCACGTGTATTTGTCTTTTGGAGAGAAGCGGAACATGTAAAACGGGATTTTACACTCCACCGCCCACCCATTTTCGTGAATCCGAGTTTTTGCGTCCCAGACACCATCCCAAGCGTTATTCCAACCATTCGGGCCACCGCCCCCAGTAATGCCATCTATTACAGAGCCAGAGGGATAGACAGTAAATGAGAAGGCTCGCTGCCGATTGTAGTGCGGATCAAGGAGAATCTGGACTTTATCGGAATCAACATAGTCGTCCCGCCTAACGAGGCGGGAAACAATTTTATCGGGTTCGCTATCATAACACATGACCGCAAAATAGACGGCTTCATCATCATAAGCGACTTGGAATGTGGTGCGTTGAGATACCGGTTCCCCTTCATCAGGATCACGCTGCCGAAAGCCTTCGTGGAGGGGCGCGGTCTCCCAGATGTCATCATCTAAAACGCCATCCAATTGTGGGGGTGCGTCTTTAATTCGAACAGCAGTCGCGACTCTGTGAGCGGATTCTGTCTCTGTCTCAGCCTTTACTGCACTTGGGGGTCGCAAAGCGAAAAATATCACTAACAACGCCAAAGCGCGCCAAAACTCTGATTTGATTTCCAAGTGTCTTTTTCCTCGGTTCTCTGTAGGCTTGTTACTTACCGATTGAAATCCGATTTAGACAAAAAACTTCAAAATTTCTGCTGGCTATTCAACCACTTCTGTGCCGCATTGTGGACAGGTATCGCCCCATGTAGAACGTCTGCCTTCACCACAAACATCGCAGACACCGAGCGGATATTCATCCGGTTTCGCACGAGCACCGCCTTTCTTATAGGTGATGATGCGCCACACCGTCTCGCCATCCTCTTCGTAACAGAGCCAGACGCCTTCTTTTCTGCCATCAGCAGAACTGCCATCGTGTTCTCGATAGGGACCGCCCCATTTGCGGTTCCCGTTCTCGTAATAACATATATAGTCGCCTTCGTTCTTGCCATCCCGGAAGGAGGCTTCGCTTGTCTTGTTCCCATTCTTGTAGTATTGAATCCAAAGCCCCTCTTTTTTGCCATGGATATAGCGACCTTCGCTCCGCTTAAATCCATTCGCGTAATAGGTGGTCCAATAGCCGTGCTTCTTGCCATTGAGCATCTCACCATCTGTAAGTGATTTTGCCATTCTTTTAATTTTCCTCGCGGTTTTAAGAGCAATCAGCCGTAAGTAAAGAGGGTTTACAGCTTAAACGAAAACCGTTCCTGCTACAAAGTCTTACTGACAACTGACCGCTATTCTTTTGACTACTGACCACTGACTGCTATTCCCCTGATGTGTCCCCAAGTTGTTGTCAATCTATCAATTGGGGAAACGGACAGTGCCTTCTCAAGTCCTTTTTCCATAATGTCATTGAGATCATCTTCACCGAGGGCAGTATTGAAAATAGCGACCTCGTCAAGGACCCCCGCAAAGTCCCATCCCGCTCCACCTTTCCAACGGGTTAACCAGATTGAGCCGCCATCATGCTGCTGACTGAAATCCGGATTTCCGACGCCTAAATCCGCAACGGCTTCGCCATCAACATAGAGGATAAGCGTCTTACCGTCGTGTGTTAAGGCGACAAAACTCCACTCGTCCATCTCCCAAGTGCCACCCCGGATTTGACTATTATCTATTCCGCCGCCTTTGACGAAACTGCCATAAAAGTCGGTCGGACCGATAAGAATGTTTGGATTGTGCCAATCCCTTTCTATGAGTCGAACGTGCGGACCGGAAGGGTTACGAAGTGGTTTTACCCAAAGCAGATACGTAAATCCGTCAAGGAAATCGTCAGTGGTCTTACTCGCTGGGATAACCACATGACTGGCTCCATCAAATTCGATTCCCATGCCTTCCTTTCCTTCTACCCGCCCGGCATCAACAATTTCTCCATCGTTCCCATTTGGCGAGGAATCCTTAACCACATCCCCTTTTCCCTGATCAAAGAGCCACATTCCCATAAGGGTTTCTGGATCGATTTTCGACCTACTTTCCTGAACCCATATCCCTGTAATAAAGAGAACCGTCACCGCGATAAAAGCACCTATAACTCTCATCGTTTTACCCCATTTTTATCCTATGCATTCAGTTAGGAAAATATTCACACAAAGATAGACACAACAATCTCGGTCGCGCGAAAACATCTTCCATGAGATGTTAACTTACATAACAACTGGATCAGATTTGCTACCTTTTTCTCTTGTCGAGATTATACCGCAAATCTACTTATGGGGCAATATTATCCAGTTCAGCACCACATTTCGGACAAGTCTCCTTCCACGCCAAACGTTTGACTTCGCCGCAAACGTCGCAGACTCCAAGCGGATATTCATCCGGTTTCGCACGGCTACCGCCTCTTTTGTAGGTTATAATTAGCCACACAGTCTCACCATCCTCTTCGTAATTGTAAAAGGGACCCTCCTTTCTGCCATCGTAGGATTTGCCTACATGTTTGGGAAAGACCCCGCTGGATCTGAGGTTTCCATTTTCATAGTAGGTGAAACAGGGACCTTCGTATTTTCCATCGCGGAAGGAGGATTCGCCCGACTTGTTCCCATTTTTGTGATAATTGATCCAAGGTCCTTCTTTCTTGCCAGCGATGTAGCGACCTTCGCTCCGCTTAAATCCATTCGCGTAATAGGTGACCCAATACCCATGCTTCTTGCCATCAACCATTTCACCCGTTGTCAATGAATTTGCCATTTTTCTAATTTTCCTTGCGGTTAAACCACATCGATTTGAACTTTGATGTTCCGTTCTCAAGCCACTCTCCGTTTCATTACGAGCTACGCACTTTGGGTTACTTTTTTCCACCAAACTCCTGATGTTTCGCCCCAATTTCCACCTATTGTTTTTTTCCCTTGTTAGACATCGTTGGTGAGGATAATGCTGTATCAAGATATGCCTCAATCTTTTCCAACGTCTTTTTGCCGATGCCTTTGAAACCTTTTAATTTACCTTCATCAATCGCTGTTCGGAGCGAAACAAGACTATCCACACCGACTTCCTCATAGAGTCGCTTAATTGTTTTGGCACCGAGCCCAGGGATAGGCACGAGTTCCACAACCGTTCGTGGCGTATCGCCCGCGAACTCCTCCAACTTCCCGCTTGTGCCCGTATCCAGGAATTCCTCAACAATTTTAGCGACGACCTCGCCAGCCGCCGGAATTTCCTCTATTAACCGACCTTGGGCAATTAGGTCTGACATAGGTTCTGGAAACCGAGAGATGTAATTCGCCAACCATGGATATCGTGATGCGTGGCTTTCTGGATAGTCTGCAATAATCAGAAAGGTATGAAGTTCCAAGAATTTTAGTGCAATTCCATCGTTTTGATGCCAACGTGTACGCCCTTTTCCATCAATGTAAGATCCCTCTTCTAAATTTTTCTCATCGTTCATTATTCACACCTCCAATGTAGAACCTGGATTGTGGCATCCCAAAGTGCGACTGCCAAATACTCACCATTAGGTGAAAAGGCTAACGATTGGACACCTGTGGGATAGGTTTCCCAAATCACCGATTCGCTTTCAGAAATGTCCCACACCCGAAGATCACCTCTTTCATCTCCTGAAGCGAGATAATCTGAAGCTGGCGAGAAGGCGAGTGCCCGTGTCCAATACGCTTCAAACTCGGATTTCATAAGGAGTTGTCTGCCGGTTTCAACGTCCCAAATCCGGATGCCGGACTGCGCGTTCTTTTGCGTATCAACGGCTAACATCGTTGCATCGGGTGAAAATAGTACGTTCCAGACCCCTAAAATCTCGCCGGTGTTGAAAACTTTCATCGGACGTTCATCGATTGTGTTCCAAATCTCAATAGCCGTCCGATGTCCCTCGCCATCTCGGTAGGTACCTTCTGCGGCGGCAATGAATTGACCATCATCAGACAGCGTGAGACCGTTCCTGACGGGAAAACTTGTCTGAAGCACTTTCAATTTATGAGCAGATCTCTCACTTTTTGCTGTCTCTGGACTCTGCTCGGCGAGTTGCCAAACTTCAACTTCGTTATCACCTTTTGACAGCACCGCAAGCGTAGCGTCGGTAGAAAGACTCCCGCTCTCGTACTGTCCCTTCGTCAGTAGCAACTCATTACCACTCTCTAACGAGAGAATATTGATGTTGTCATCCGCGTCTCTGACCAATAGTCGATTGGTTCCGATAGCATAGGCAAACCACCGCTTTGCGTGGATATGACTTATTTCTCGTTTTTGTCGACTCTGGATATTCCATTCCACCACGGTCCCGCCCATTCCTTTTGCAATTAACTTTGTATTATCATTGCTGAAAGCCATTTGGCGCGCGACATCGGGGAGCAGTCTGTCGAGTCTCGGTTCCTGCTTCTCACCGAGGTGAAAAGCAAATTCCAAGGTAGCGCCTTGAACTGGCACGCATAACACGTTAAACAGAAGAGCGATAAGCAAATTTTTCATGTGGCAAAAAGAAATTGGGTGAGGCTTAGAGACCTCACCTATTATACCAACAAATTGATACTATTCATAGAGTTCCGTCGCCGTTTCACCGCGAGCAAAACGGTGGGCAGTTTGGACGGCAGAGTCGTTTCCTGCATTTCTGCGGATATCCGTTGCCCATCGTGCCAATCCAACTATCAATTGATTTCTGGCAGGATGTGACTCACACGTTTTCCATTCCTCGGACACTATGCGAATTGAACTCAGGAGATCGTCACCGTTATCATCCTTAAGAATACACACACCCATTTCAGTCATTAACCGCTCCGCGGAGCACCCAGCGTTAAGATACTCACGGGTTCGTCGTCCAATTTCTTGGATGCGTACAGATTCAATCGCATCTAAAATTTCGGACAGCGCCATGTCTTCATCAAGGACTTTAGGCGTTGCAGATGCCCTTAACTCTGTGATCGGTTGGTGGCGGATGTTAAGCCATCGGTTGTTGAAAAATCGCCACGCGGCGTGGTAGAGTGCTTTGGCAGCAACCTTGGTTCCGGCGTATTGAAGCACTTTTCTCACCGTTGACGCGATTTCCATCTCCTCTTGGAGATCCCACCAACCCGGACTCATACTCACAGGTGTGCGCGCCATCCTATCCCCTGCTGTCATCACCATAGTCGTCGCCAACGTGTTAATCGGAACACCCGCCGTAAGCATTTCCGTTACAGCATCAAACACTTCGTCAAGATCACCACTCACCAGAGCCGCTGAAAATTTATCTTCGTCGTAATCAACGGAACTCTCCGTTGATGTTTCCTGCGGAAGTTCATCAAAGATATGATCGATTTCTTCCAGTTTTTGGATGGCTTCACGGTGAAGTTCACCCGGTCTGCCGCGTCCTTGTCCGAGTATCTTCGCACCGAGGCTACAGACTAACTCGCCCGTTAACTCCCATCCAAATTGCGCTAACAGTTCAGCCAAGTGTGCGAGATCAATGAGATTTCTGGAGTGGTTGAGGAAGAAGGGTTCAACGGCGCATTGAAAGAAAAGCGGAATGATTTTTTCATCGTGTCCACCCAATTGTCTTGCGGTGATTAGGCATTTTTCGATGCCTTCCCACTCTTTATCGGTGGAGAACACTCGAATCCAGTCTTCCAGTTTCTGCCAGTCAACCGGAGGTGGAAGCGGTTGTCGATCAGGTCGATCACCGAGTCTCCCGGATGCCCCATCGGCAGCCATCATGAACGGGATGAGTCGATCTTCGGGTTGGTACATACGTGCGACCTTTACGCCGTTCATCATCATTGCCAATTTTCTGCCACCCTCGAAAGCGTTCCTATCTGTAGAGATATGTCGTCCCATGTGCTTCACCATCAGTTCCAACGTCTCCTCTTCCGAAACGCCCTTAGCTAACATAATGGCAATGGCTTTAGAAAGCGTCCAGTTGTCGGTAGTGAGCAAGCCTTCTTTCAACAGGAGAAAATGGGCATCGTCGCGTTTCTTTCCACCGCTGGCAACATCTATATAGATATCGCCGTTCCGAACTTCAACGGGGAACGTGGCAAGGTCGTCACAACCGCCTGTGAAACATCCGCCGCCTTGCATGTCATAGCTCCAACCGTGCCAATCGCAGGATAAGACCCCTTTCCTGACGCGTCCCCTCACGAGTGGATAGCCCATGTGTGGACATTGGTTATCTGTTGCATAGATAGCACCTTCATGCTGAAAGAGGGCAATGCTATGTCCTTCAACTCTGACTGCCCTTGGTTTCCCCTCTGCTACATCACTAAGGGCAGCAACTCTGACGAAATTGGAATTTTCTTTTAACACTGTGTCTGTCTCCTCTTGTAGTTAACCCGTCGCAATTGTTCAGGTTGATAAGACATTACTCTTCAAAGACCTCAATTGTCGTTCTACCTTCTGCAAACCGCATCGCGGTGGTAGCGGCAGATTTGTTGTCCGTGTTTGACCGTATATCTGTGACGTAGCGTGCCAATCCGACCAAGAGTTGGGACTGTGCGGGATGCCCTTCAGCGCGCTTCCATTCTTCAAATACGGTGCGCAGTGTCGGAAGGACTTGACTTCCCGTATCATCCCAAAGTGCTGAATGCCCGATCTCTTCAATTAATCGTTCAGCACAATAGCCAGCATTTAGATAGCCAAGTACTTGTGTTCCTACCTCTTGAACATTGAGCGTCTCAATCGTATCAATAATGTGCTTGATACCGTCTGTCTCATTCGCAACATCCAATTTTTCTTGGCTCAGCGGTTGGCTGAGGGGGCGTGACGGGATATTAATCCAACGATTCGCGAAGATTAACCACGCAACGTGGAAAAGACCTTTCGCCGCGACGCTGTTGCCACCAATCTGTTGGGCACTCCGCAAAGATGCTGCAACGTTGAGTTCCATTGTTAAATTTCCCCAACCGGCATCTACGTTTACGGGTGTGTGTGCCATCCGATCCGCGGCAAGGAGAACAAAGGTTGTAATGAGCCTCTCTAACTTTACACCGTCAGTCAAGACGGCTTGCACTGCCTCAAACGATCGCTGGAGATTGACACTTGTGAGTGCATTGACGAAAGCATCTTCGTCAAATTCAACGGTTTGCTCTAAAGCAGCATTTTCAACAGTAGGAAGCATCTGACGCATAAGCTGAATTGCGTCTCTGCGGTACCGTTCTGGATCATCTGGGCGATGTCCGACAAGTTCGGCTCCGAGGTAGAAAAACACATCCGACGCATGTTCCCACCCAAATTCATCAACAACTTCAGCGAGATAACTGACATATAACAGAATATGAGCAGCATCAATAAAATTAGGTTCGACTGCACATTCAAAGAGTAGCGGACACAACTTATCTGCGTCTCCCTTATGATATGCAGTAAACAAGCATCGCTCAATCCGTCCCGATTGTCCTTCGTATGAGAAATTACGAACCCATCGACTTATCTTCTCCCATGTGACAGGCTCAGGCAATGGCACAACTTCAAGGCGCTCCGATGCGGGGCCCGCGGCGGAACACGCGGCAGTCGTAACAGCAATGAGTCTATCGGCACCCTTATATCTACGCCCAACTCTGAGTCCGTTGATGAGTCGAGAAACATCACCCCCGCCTTCTGCTCCGTGGGAACTGGCGATGTGCCGACTGACGTGTTCCAGAATTGTGCCCATTACCTCTTCTTCCGGCACGCCACCTTTTAGCAGCAGTGAAATCGCCTTGGACATCGTCCATCGGTCTTCGCTTAAAAGTCCCTCTCGGAGCAATTGTTTATGTTCTTCGGCGCGCCGGTAGGTCAAATCTCCCAGTTCTATCCAAATCTCACTATCGCGGATGTCAACCGGAAAAGTGCGCAAGTCATCGCATTCAACATGGAAACAACCACCGCCTTCCAAATCGAAACTGCGACGGTGCCAATCACATGTTAGAATGCCGTTTCGGACCGTTCCGCGTGTTAGCGGATAACCCATGTGTGGACACTGGTTATCCGTTGCGTAAATCCGTCCGTCGACGTTAAAGAGGGCAATGCTACGCCCTTGTCCCATCTGAACCGCTTTCGGTTGTCCTTCAGGCACCTCACTCAACTCGGCGACTTTCACCCAATTTTGTGTTTGATGTCCCACGATATTATGTTCCTCCAAATTGATTTTCATATACGATAATTTTAATAAAACAACGTCATTTAAAACTTAACTACTATAAAGCATTATACCACAAAAAACATAAAATTTCAATAGCAAATAAAAAATAGGTAAAAATAAATTAGCATTAAAATCTAATTCGACCTATTCAAACGCTTATTGGGTAAGCATGCAGATGCCTTCGTGCTATTGATACCGGCGTGTGATCACTTCTAAATTGCTGTAAAAATGCTGCACGCGCCACTTCAAATTTTTGGAATCAATCGCGCACATGATGGCTTAGCTAAACGCTGTTATTACGCCACATTATAGGCAATTTCTTGAGCTTTGTGCCCTAATTTTTGCACTCTTAAAAAGCGTATTTTTGGGAGACACTTTTCATTGACATACACGATAAAAAATAGACAAGTGTTACAAAATATTCTGGCGAAATTAAATATTTTTCCCTACCTGATTTGCATATTCTGTGAGGAAATTTTTAACAGACTTTTTCTTCGCTTTTTGTGCGTAGTCGAGTGGCGTTTTGCCGTCCGCATCGCGAATGTTAATATCGCCACCGTATTTTATTAACGCCTGTACTTGATTTTTCCCGACCCCTTTTTGCGCGATAATATGCATCGGGGTCCGTCCCTTGTCATCTGTTATATTCGGATCCGCACCATTTTCTAACAGACACACGACACCAGCGGTCAGACCGCGTTGCCCCACCCAATGCAAGGGTGCCCACATGCCATGCCGATGCTTCTGACGCGTGTTGATGTCCCAACCTTTGGCAAGAAACCCTTTCACCAATGTATCAAATCGTTTAGGTCCCTGCCCAACAAGCACATACCAATCCCGCAAGTTGATCTCATAACCTGCGTCAATCAGAAGATCAACGATTGTGGACTGTTTGCTTTGAAGTGCTACCTCAAGCAGTGGCATAGTAGGTCCGACCTGATAGGCATAGACATGTCCACCAGGAACTTCATCCGTTTGTTCGCCATCAAGATCCGGCGATTTCAACGTTGGTATAATATAGCCCTTAGGAGATTTCACATTAATTCGGAGCTTGAGGAGTTCCGGATTTTTTTGGAATTCCATCTTCGCCTGTTCAACATCACCCATTACACAATAGCGGACAATATCCGCCTCAGCCCCCTGCTCAAGGAGATAACGACACACCTCAGGTCGTCTTCTCATCGTCCATTGTGCTGGAGTGCCGTTGTGGTCGCGGTCTCGGAGGTTTATATTCGCTCCGTGTGCAAGTAGTAGTTCAGCAATTCGAGGGGTCGCGGCGAAATGAAGAGGGGACATGCCATCGCTCCCTGGTGCGTTGACGACTTCAGGGTTTTCTCGGATAAGTTCGGCGAGTTTCTCAGACATGTCTAAACCTGCGGCGGCATGCGCGTCGATGGTTGCTCCTCGTTCAATCAGATATTCGGCGAGTTCTTTGTCGTAGCTTAGCATGGAACCGGCAGCATGATGTAACACCGAAGTACCACCTGCCCACCAACTGCTTTTGATATCAATGTTCGCGCCAGCATCAAGCAATACTTCGATAAGTTCACGGTTTCCAGACGCGGCGGCAAACACAATCGCGGGGGCATTGAAACTGAACCACGGCGCATTAATTTGAGTGGCGAGTGTCTTATCGGTCGCCAATAGGTGCTTGACTGTATCTATGTCGCCATCCTGTGCGGCTGTAATAAAGGTTTGTTTATTTTTCATGCGTATCCCCTTTTTCCATACATGTTTTTGCTAAATATGGTTTAACTATTATATCATATAAAGTTATTAAATGTAAAGTAAAAAAAATTTAAAACATTTACGGCAAAATACGCGATAGTCGATGTAATGTTATTGGCGAGGTTAGGCGGGAAACACCTCGCCAGCGGTGAAGTGGGTCAAGTCCTACTTCGTCTATATGCTCTTCAGGTTTTACTTCAATCTACTGTAAACTGGATTGTGTCGAAACGACGCGCGACTTCAGCAACCTTCGGTTTGAGTTCTTCAGGAGTCCCACCAGAGAGTGCAGAAACTATACAGTCCGCGATGTCTGGAGCATCCGTCGGGGTCATCCCCCATCGGGTGATTTCTTGAACGCCCATACGCAATCCAGACGTTCCGACTTCCGGCGACAATCCCGCCGCGCCTGCGATAATATGGCACGCTTCCAAATGGTTTGCGAGCGCGCCGCCTTCCCCATACTTATCTACAATCAGTATCAAGGTATGCGACTCCGTAAAACCGAGTTCGGCACCGAGCATCGGAACACCACGTTCTGCCAACGCTTGTCCGAGTGCCTTCGCATTCGTAACAATCGCATCTGCTTGTGTCTTACCGCACTCCATCCATTCTATAAACGTTCCTGCTAACGCCGGGAGTCGGTTCAGATGGTGATTGCTCATCAACAAAGGATAAACACCTCGCGCAACTCGCTCAGCAATGGATGCATCGTTGGTTAAAACCATTCCGCCCTGTGGTCCCGCAAGTGTTTTATGTGTGCTGGAAATGATGACATCCGCGCCTTCATCAAACGGCGACTGAAATCCTCTACCAGCGATGAGCCCAATGACGTGTGAGGCATCGTAGATGAGGTATGCGTCTGGATTCGCTTGACGCATCGCATCTTTCAACTCCCGTACGGGTTGTGGAAAGAGAAACACCCCAGAGCCGATATTGACGATTCTGGGTTTGTGTTTCGCAATGAGTTCAAGCGTTGCTTCAAGGTCGATGTTTGAACGTCGTCCGTCCCACGGAATCGGAATCGACTGCAATTCTATCTTGAGGGGTGAGGAGAATAGTTTTTGGGCATAGTGGTGTCCGTTATGAACCTCTAATGCTGTATCGCCCGGATTTGCCAATGCAAATGTCGTCGCAATCCCCGCGATGTTCCCTGACAACGGGCGGAAATCGACATGTGCTGCGCCGAAAAGTTCCTTTGCTAACGCCTGTGTGTACCCTTCTATTTCGGCGATGTAGCGGTTGCCTTTGTAATTCCGTTGGTAAATGTCAACGCCAGAATAATTCCCATACCGCCGCGCCAACCGCTCGTCAAAAAGTTCTTCTACCAATGGCGATGGTGTATTCTCCGAAGCGATCAAATTGAGACAAGTATCCCGATATGTTTGATGTTTATCGAGAAGTGAAGTGAGTTTTTGGACTTTTGTGTTGTGTGCCATTGACAGATACCTCCATTTGATTGCAGTGCAAGGAGCAGAGAAATTGCTTGACGTGCCGTAGGAAATCTGTTACGATTTAAACTCACTACGTTTCTCCGCAAGGTAAAATTATGACAAAATCGACAGATATTCGCATCCTTGACGTTCATTACGACTTTGAAGAACACCAATATCGGACCCCACTTAAGTTCGGTGGCGTACCGACCGACCACTGCGTCCTCTTTAACGTGCGGGTGCAGGCTCAGACGCGCGACGGCAAAGAGGCAGAAGGAAAAGGCTCCATGCCGCTCGGTAACGTCTGGGCATTTCCACCGCGCTACGCGCCTTTTGATCAGAGTCTTGCCGCCATGAAAAAACTTGCCGAATTGGCAGTAGTGGCAACGCAGAATTGCACACTCTGCTCGCACCCGCTTGAACTCTCCGAAGTACTCGAGCCTGAATTTTTAAAACTCGCCGATGATTTATCCAACAATATGCAACTCGCGTCGCCGATGCCGAAACTCTGCACTGTCGTTACGACAAGTCCGATTGATGCGGCAATCCACGATGCATTCGGCAAAGCAAACGGGATCAACAGTTACGATGGATTGAGCGCAGACTTCGTTGAGGCAGATCTGTCGCATTTTTTGGCACCACTTGCAAGCCAAAACTTGCTTGACAGAAGTTTGAATGAACGGTTTACCGGAAAATATCTTGACCAATACACAGCGCGCCAACCGAAGCCGAATATGCCGCTCTATCATCTCGTTGGCGCACTGGATCCACTCACCGACGCAGATATCCCAGAACGTCTCAACGACGGTCTCCCAGAAACGCTCCCTGAATGGATTGTTGCCGATGGGTTGACGCATCTGAAAATCAAACTCAACGGCGATGACTTGGCGTGGGATGTCGCGCGCGTCCTCACAATCGACAAAATCACCGCTGAAACACAAGCGAAACGCGGTGTTGATACGTGGCACTACTCAGCTGATTTCAACGAGACCTGTCAAAACGTTGAATATCTATTGGAATTCCTCAGCCGAATTCAAGAAGCAGAGAGCAATGCATTCCAACGCCTCGCCTACATCGAGCAACCGACGGATCGGGATCTGAAGGCGCATCCGGAAAATAAGATGCACAAAGCCGCCGAGATAAAACCCGTGGTGATTGACGAATCACTCACCGATTTTGAGACCTTTCTACTGGCACGCGAGCAAGGGTATTCCGGTGTCGCACTCAAGGCGTGTAAAGGACAGTCTCAAGCGTTGCTGATGGGTGCCGCTGCCGCAGGATACGGTATGTTCCTCGCTGTGCAAGATCTGACGTGTCCGGGCGCATCGTTTTTACATTCCGCCGGACTCGCCGCACGGATTCCAGGTGTAACGGCTATTGAAGGCAACGCCCGCCAATTTTGCCCGAGTGCCAATGATGGTTGGCGAGACGAGTTTCCCTCAATTTTCAATATTACCGATGGCACTGTCGGAACGCAAGTTCTTACTGCGCCAGGACTCGGACATTTTTTCTAATTATTCTTCACGGTCAAACAACGTGTGTCTGGGATTACACGTCCCTTTCTTAAATCCGCTCTCCATTTCATTACGAGCTATGTACTTTCTGCTATGAAGATACTGATTTCTTAATTATTTCTTGGTCATACCTTGGAGATCATTGGGGTGATAAACTCTCAGCCTCTATCTCTGAGTCTGCGACAGTAATATTGGTAACAACGTTTCGTTGTTCAGGGAGTCGGACGGGAAAATCTTCGATGACATCGTTAATCAATTTTCTAATTGCCGCTTTGACCGGGTCGAAGGGTATACATTCAAGGACGATGATGGCGCGATGTTTTGAAGGCGCGATGTTATACGTCAGCCCGTACTGGAGTCCCAGATGCATCAGTTCCGGTTCGACGTTGATAGAAATTTGCCGGCGTTCCTGCTCGGTAACAAAGAAACTATCAAGGATGAAGTATGTGTGGATCCACGCTTCTCTTTCTTCAACGATTTTCATATTTTTAATTTTACCTTGCGGTTCGGTCAGGTGGGTGTTTTGCTGGGGTGTTTCCCCAAGGAATTTCACGTTCTTTTCCGTATATCCACCCTCCACTACGTTACGGGCTACACACCTTGGATATTGAGAAAAATAGCCATCTCTTAATTCTACCTTATCATTCATTGTAGTATTAACGGCGAAAAGTGTCAATCCTGTGAAAATGTGGCAGTTTGACGGATCGGCACTTCACTTAATCGCTGAACGTTCCCGCTATGCCAACGAATCTGTAAACTATCTACACGTGAGGCATTTCCCAATCCAAAAGTGAGACGAAGATCGTTACCCGATAGGTAGCTTGCGCCGCAGATAACCTCCCGTAAGAGCGTTGTCCCGTTCGCTTCGAGTTGAACCTGCGCGCCGATTGCATCCGTATTGCCGTCCGTCCCGACCAATTTCACCGTTAGCCATGCGTTTATATTACCGACTTCATTGCTGAGAATAACCGTTGGACGGTTCGACTGACAAAGCACGACATCCACATCCCCATCGGTATCTATATCCCCAAAGAGCATCCCGCGGACGACGTAAGGTGTTTTGTCCAACCCCGCTTCAGCGGTAATCTCGGTAAAGCCGATATGGTTTTGTGAGATACCACCTTGATTGCGAAACAACTGGACAGGTTGGGCGTAACTCTGTTTCGTGTCAATTTGTTCCACGTTGTCCCAGATATGCCCATTCCCGACGAGCAAATCTAACCAACCGTCGTTATCAAAGTCGATGAAACGAGTACCGAAACCGAGCGAATAGAAAGACGGATTGGCGAGGTTTGTGTCAAACGTCACATCCTCGAAATAGCCGTCGCCATCGTTTTGCATGAGGCAGTTCGCTTCCAATGCAAAATTGGATACCCAGAGATCAATATCGCCGTCGTTGTCATAGTCGCCAGCGTCTATACCCATTGAGCCGTTTGCTATGCCGTCGCCATTGTAGGCAACGCCGCGAAACACGCCTTCCTCTCGAAAAGTCCCATCACGTTGATTGATGAAAAGCGTATTCGGAGACATATCGTTCGCGACATAGATATCCACCCACCCGTCGCTGTTTACATCCGTGAAGACGACACCGAGACCACGCGTCGTCGGTTCGTAGACACCCGCGGCTTTTGTTATGTCTGTGAACGTGCCGTCGCCGTTGTTTCGGTAAAGCACATCGGCGATGCCATGATATTCGTTCGGACCGCAGTAGATCCGCACGGCGTTTTTGTAATGGCACGGGATGTCGGTCTCCAAGGCGTATTCGACATAGTTACACACGTAGAGATCCAAGTCGCC
>JAPOOP010000717.1 GCA_026713385.1 Candidatus Poribacteria bacterium
GGCTATATGCATGGTGATGAAGGATATACACGCTATTTTGCCTATCTGAACCTGTTCATCTTTGCCATGCTAATCTTGGTCCTCGGAAACAACTATCTGATGATGTTCGTTGGGTGGGAAGGCGTTGGACTCTGCTCATATCTCCTCATAGGATTCTGGTATGAAAAGCAAACGGCGACAGATGCGGGGAAAAAGGCGTTCATCGTGAACCGGATCGGTGATTTCGGATTCCTGTTGGGGATGTTTACCCTGTTTGCTGCGTTTGGAACCCTTGATTTCACATCGATATTTGATGCCGCTGAGGCGGATAATTTCCAGAAAGTTTTTGGTGCGAGTACCCTCGTTATAGCGACCTTGCTACTTTTCGTTGGCGCGATAGGTAAATCGGCGCAGATTCCGCTCTATGTATGGCTTCCGGACGCAATGGAAGGTCCCACCCCTGTCAGTGCCTTGATTCACGCTGCGACAATGGTGACGGCGGGTGTCTATATGATAGCACGCTCGGCTGTGCTTTACAATATAGCACATACCGGCGAAGTGGTCGCTTGGATCGGCGTTTTGACTGCGTTCTTCGCGGCAACGATAGCACTTACCCAGAACGACATTAAGCGTATCCTTGCCTATTCCACCGTGAGTCAACTCGGGTATATGTTCCTTGGTGTCGGTGTTGGAGCTTATGCATCTGGCGTTTTCCATTTAGTAACGCACGCCTTCTTTAAAGGGCTGATGTTCCTCACCGCTGGTAGTGTGATGCACGCGATGGCGAATGAATTGGATATGCGGAAGATGGGCGGTTTAAGGTCAAAAATGCCGATAACACATTGGACCTTTTTAGTGGGGGCACTTGCCATTGCCGGATTTCCGTTTCTAAGCGGTTTCTGGAGCAAAGATGAAATCTTGCACAGTGCCTGGGGGAGTTCGCCTATTATTTACGCCATCGGTTTAGTCACGGCGTTCTTAACGGCGTTTTATATGTTCCGTCTGATTTTCGTGACATTTTATGGTGAATCTCGTGTTGACTCCGATGTTGCTTCGCATCTGCACGAATCGCCACCAATCATGTGGGTACCGTTGGCAATTCTGGCGATTCCTTCTGCTTTAATCGGCTTACTATTGGGATGGGGTGGACATGATAGTTGGTTCCATCACTTCACGAAGGGTGTTTTTCCAGAGGCGCACCATGAGGCATCGGGTAATGTGATCTTGTTCATGGCGATTTCATCTGTAGTCGGTTTGGCAGGTATTGCGTTCGCATGGTCGCGCTACCGAGAAAAAACACCGTCTGACGAACCTACCAATGCACTCCATAAGCTTCTTGCGAACAAGTATTATGTTGATGAAGTGTATAACGCCCTGATCGTGCAACCGATTAAAAACGGTTCCCATTACCTGCTCTGGCGGATTGTAGATAACGGCATTATTGATGGAATCGTCAACGGTGTGGGGTCTATTATCCGATTTATTGGTGGGACGTTGCGCCGCCTCCAGACAGGACTTGTCCAAGTCTATATTGTATCAATGGTTTTCGGAATTGTGTTATTCCTCGCATACTATCTGTTTTTTACGTAGCCCGTTTGTATTTTAAATGTGAACCCTCCTTCTTTGAGGAACACTGATGGAGGAAGAAAATGAAACAGAAAACTTTTCGACCGCGGGATATGCTCAACAAAGAAGTTGCCGGGATCTGTGGGGTCGCAAGGTTGACAGATAAAGCGCGAGTTGCCCACGCTGGAGAAATCGGACGTTATAAATACGGTGCTGATTCCAAACAAGATATGGTGATTTTATCCTTCCTCGGCATCTCAGCAGAGGCTTTTCAGGAAGCGGCTGTGCAAATTGACAATGATGTCAGGCTGGGTGCGTGGGTTCTGGACAACTGTGGAAGATCAGATAAAGATATTTCCACCTTCAACCGTAAGTTAAGAACTTGGTGGAAAAATAAAATACCCGCAGACAGTTTCTCGAAACGCCGCCGCGAATTGGGGCAGCAAGAAGAAAATAGGATGCGGTATTGGCTTTATCCTTGGTTCTGGCGGTAATTTATTCCTTTTAAGAGGAAATCGCGATCGGTAGGTTGTGCCTATCGACGGAAGTTAAGATACCCTAAAGGAGGTTTCCTTGTTACTTTCGATAGTCATCTTTTTACCACTGCTCGGCGTGATAGCGATCGCGTTGCTCAGAGGACTCGGTGCATCCGCTGTCAAAGGCATTGCACTTGTCATTGGACTCCTGACGTTTATTGTTTCGTTGGGACTTTACACCGGGTTTGACGCAACGACTGGAACGTTCCAAAACGTCACACAGCAGGCATGGATTCCCGGTTTAGGTACAAGTTACCACATCGGCATCGATGGTATTTCGCTATGGTTAGTGTTGCTTACAACTTTCCTGACACCGGTGTGTATCCTTGCTGCATGGAACTCAATCGACAAAGGGCTAAGCGGTTTTATGATGTCCCTCCTCGCTCTTGAGACTGGGATGTTGGGCGTTTTCTGTGCTTTGGATCTGTTCCTCTTCTTTGTATTTTGGGAGTCAATGTTGATTCCGATGTACTTCCTCATCGGTATTTGGGGCGGAGAACGTCGAATTTATGCAACTGTGAAGTTCGTTCTTTATACAATGGCGGGCAGTGCACTAATGCTTGTTGGCATTTTGGCACTGTATTTCCAAAACAATAATAGTTTCGACCTCACGACGCTCAGCGGTCCATTTGAACATTCAAATCTATTATTCCTTGCGTTTTTCATTGCATTTGCCATTAAGGTCCCGCTTTTTCCTTTCCATACGTGGCTACCAGATGCCCACGTTGAAGCCCCCACAGTCGGAAGTGTAATCCTTGCTGGGGTGCTGCTAAAGATGGGTACCTATGGGATCATCCGGTTTTGTCTACCACTTTTTCCCGATGCAGCGACTGAATTCACTCCATTGATAGTACCGCTGGCTGTAATTGGCATCATTTACGGCGCATTGGTGGCGATGGTTCAACCGGACCTGAAAAAACTGGTCGCATATTCCAGTGTGAGTCACCTCGGTTTTGTAGTGTTAGGGTTATTTTCAAAAAATCCCGCTGGTATTCAAGGAAGCGTCTTGCAAATGATTAATCATGGCTTGAGCACAGGCGCGTTGTTCCTTTTGGTCGGAATGATTTATGAACGACGACACAGCAGAATGATTGTAGATTTCGGGGGGTTGGCGAAGCGAATGCCGATCTTTGCTACGATTTTTATGGTTGTGACATTATCGTCAATTGGGCTACCGGGTTTGAATGGATTCGTTGGCGAATATATGATACTGCTCGGCAGTTTTGTTCAGGGAGCTTTCTCAAAGATATATGTAGTGATAGCAACAGCAGGTGTAATTCTGGCAGCCGTGTATATGCTGTGGATGTTCCAACGGGTGATGTTTGGGACACTGGATAAGACAAATGAAGCTTTGCCCGATCTGAACGCACGCGAGATCGTTGTGATGCTTCCAATACTACTGTTCATCGTCTGGATCGGCGTTTATCCAAAACCTTTCCTGAGTAAGATGGAGAAATCAGTAGGTCTTGTCGTAACGCAGGTGCAAACCGAAGCGACTATGGGGCGTTCGGGAGAACAAATACTACAAGACACCGAACTCGCTCTACAGGGAACACAGCGTGTCCAACATAAAAAGATTGAAAAGGAGGCAGAGACGAAGTAAGTGAAGTTTAAACTTGCATCAGGACTTATTCTTTGTGTGATTTTGGGACTTATGCTGTCGGTTTCAATGGAAGCCTTCGGCGCAGATGACGCACA
>JAPOOP010000331.1 GCA_026713385.1 Candidatus Poribacteria bacterium
CTTATCTAAAACCTCACGAAACTTTGCCTCTCGATGCTGGCATTCCTCTATGTCCCTTTCTCGGATTTGGTTTTTGTTCATTTCTGTTTCCTCTTGTAGCCAAGTATGTGGGTTTTCAACTTGGACGCGAAGTTTAGAACTAATGCGTTGCAGAGGTTTTGAAAAGTCAAATTCGCCATTTTTTACCTCCATAAAAGGTAGATGCTTCTCAGCGAATGTCTCTTTTTACATTATAACCTAAAACCGCGAAAAAATCAAGATCGCATCCGAAATTGCGCGTCCCTGTTGCTTCGGCATTGGACGTATCCGACGATTCCCGCGCGGAGTCTTCGTGTTCTTCTCTACTTGTCCTTTTTTCCCTTCCAGTTTATCAGGCGACTTGTCACGGGCAGGATCTTTCTTTTTCACGCTTACAATCTCATCCCGAATTACGAGCATTGATGAATGACCGCCGTCAAGATTCAGCGCGTCCGTCGCTCCCCATTCCAGAAGCAGTTCCGCGAGTCGTGGCAGCATAACACCGCGTCGAACGCCTGCTTCTGTCGCTGTAATTGTCACGAAAAGGAGGGTACCATCCGCCTTTTTACCGATTGCTGTCCGCGGATGCCAGAAACTGTGAAATGCCCTATCAAAACCTTCTTGCTCGTAAGATTTCGTTGAAGAGGCAACTCCATCCTGCAATAATAACGGACCACCGCCGATGATATGCGCGAAACTTGCCCACAAATCGCTGTCCCCGACGCGCTCAGGAATGATGGTCTCACGAATCTGAACCGTATCGCCTTCCGAGATATGAGTCAAAAGATCTGCGCTTCTTTTGCCACTCGCAGACAAGACGTAACCATCGGCAGGAATACGCAAACTTCCCTGTCCTTCGTGGATACTGACAACCTCACCATTTCTCACAACGGCTTCTACGCCATCGGGCATCGTCAAGGTCACGACGTGAAAATGCGGGTGGTAAATTACCAATTCGTTTTCGCCGCGATTCCGATTCATACCATCAATTGGCAACCTCTTTCCACTCGGTATGACAAGTTCCTGCCGCAGCGCAATCCGGTCAATAGATGCTTTGATTTTCCTGTCAATCGTTCGGAGTCCGATCACCGCTCTGCCCTGTTCTGGTTCACTTATCCATTCACCGTCAATCTTCAGCGCACCGACGGACTCGCCACGGAACGTACCCACCATCTCAAAAAAACCGCCATTTATCGCCGCGAGTGCCTCGTGCCGCCGCGCAAGCGACACCAATGTTTCAGTCCCTATCCCCGCACTCAACGCTCGGTATGGACGGATGTCCACGACATCAGGAGACACCGCAAGGATGTTCGTTAGCATTCCCTTGTCTTGTATCTGCCGGTGCACAACTCCCCGCGCAACTGATTTTGTTACATCACTCCGTTCCGCCGGATTGATACCGGACAGGATAGAGTCAATGATTGTACTTTCAAGCCAAGGCGGACTTGTTCGACCTACCCAAACGCCAGCCCAAATACCAATACCGAGAATTAAAAGAAAGCCGATTGTTATCCACGTCCGCGGGTAGCATCTGATGAAACGGAAGCACCGCCGCCCTAAATAGGTAATATCAAACATTTTTTAATTATTCCTTGCGGTTCGGTGAGGCGGGATCTCGGATTTGACGTTCATTAGCACGTAACGGTGGAGTGCGGATTTAAGGAACGCCCGTCAGAGTTCAAGCTTACGCTGTTCCTCCGCAAGGTAAATTTAAAATCCGCAAGGTAAATTTAAAATCCGTTCCTCCCATTCATCGCATGTTGCGTGGGTACGCCGCACCGAAGCACCGATATAATTTGTCGGATCCTGAAGTGCCTCACGTTGTGGCTCCGTCAACTTATCAAGGAACGGACGAAACGTTTCATCTTCCCACAATAACGCCGTTAAACTCTTTCCAGTCTCATGCACCTGTCCGATTAACTTCCGAGTATGATCGTACGCATCGGGAAATCCGTAGTACGCCATCAACAGATAAATGGGTTCCGCGATCGTATCCTCCGCGCTCAGAGCGAGATTGCGTTGCATGTTATCCGCTTTGACATCCATCTCCTCCAACGCGCGCCGGAGCCGATAGATCGCGTAATCGAATGCTGTGAACAGCTCGGTCACAAAACGGCTTGATGCCGAATTCGTCAGGTCGCGTTGATGCTCTAAAATGCTGTCCATGAAGACAGTCTGCATACGCGGCACAAACGCCTTCCATAAACTTTTAATGTTCTCATAAGCCTCTGGGTTCACTTTATGTGGCATCGTTGATGAGCCGACCAGTTGAGGGTTGTACTTCCTGCCGACCTCAGCGATTTCAGTCCGATAGAGGTGCCGCATATCGTCTGCGAAGTTCGCAAGCACCGTGTACGCCGCTGTAATCTGATACGCCAAATCCGAGATAAACTCCGGTTCCACACACTGCGTTGAGGTGTGTGTATCGGAAGGTTTCAAACCGAGCAGTTCGAGAAAATTTGCCTCGATCTGCTCTGGATGTTCGTGAATCAGCGCGAGTCCGTTGAACGCACCGACCGCCCCTGAAAATTGTCCGCGTAGGTTTTGTCCCGCTTTGTGGATCTCTTCAATTCGGGTGCCGAGACGACTCACATAAAGTGCCAGCGCATATCCGAAGGTTGTCGGCTCCGCGTGTTGTCCGTGTGTCCTACCGATTTGCACTGTCTCTGCATGCTCGCGCGCCAGTGCGATGAGTTGCTGTTCCAGAGCAACCAGATCGGGAATGATGACATTTTCGGTGAGTGCTTTGAACCGCAATGCAGTCGCGGTATCCAGGATGTCCGCAGAAGTGGCGAACAGATGGACGTACGGACGTGCTTCCGGGCTAATGTTCCGCCGAATCACATTGACGAGTGAACGGATATTGTGCCGAATGCGTGACTGTTCTTCATAGACCTCTTCCGCCGTTACCATATCTACCGCTTGCTCTACCTCATCAGCGATCTCAGAAGTACAGACCCCATAATTTGCGAGAGTGCGTACCAATGCCGCCTCCACCTTCGCCTGATATGTGACATATCCTGCCTCAGAAACGTAGGGTAGCAAACGTTTCATAAAATCGGGATCGCTGCCATAGTACCTAAAATCCAGTGGACTGACGGCTTCATAAAGTTCCATTGATTCTTACGCAAGGGGATTCCATGCTTTAGCGTGGAAGGGAATTGCGTCTCCTATAAGAAAGCTAGTTGAATAGCAAGTTATTCTTGTTTAACTTTCCGTTGTTTAGATATAGATTTGTATCTAAAGTTAAGTTTAGTAAGTATCTTACAATCCGAGAGTTTAGTAGACCTTGATATACGTCTACCGCCTTCTATAGATTGCAGGTTCAAATATCCGTTGTTATGACCACATATGACTGCTAAGCCATGTTTGGCACTCTTAACTATAGTATTTTTTACGACACCCAGACACATTGTACCGCCGTATCGAGGGCGTTTATTGCCTTTCTGTGGGAGTTGCCTGTGAAGGCATCGTCTCTGAATGTTGATAGGGGATATACAGAATATATCTGTATTATCTATGATAGAATTACCACCTATTGTATGATATGCCAAGCACCAACTATCTACACAATGGGCATCAAAAGTTTCTGAAACTTTCTGAGAAGACTTCCTTAATTCAAGTCTATCCCGTATCCCTTTCGTTTCATGGCCTTGAAGCGTTGAGAGTTTCCAGCGTTTACGTATTTCAGAATAGAACCACTGCTTACCTACTTCAAGTGGACTGAATGACTGGTTCCACTTCTTTGCACCTTTCCAAGTTCTTGCCTTGATATCCTCTACACATATATGTGTGATTGGATACATCTTAGAGAGCCAATCAAGTATCCTAACCTTCCAGTGCCATCTCGCACGCGTGCTGGGGGGTATGCATTTTCTGTTAGCAAGCCTGTTCGTTCGGTTCTTTCTATTAGGACACTTACGGGATCTTCTGCCACGTCTTAATTCTCTGCGATTTTTGATCTTTTTTTGGGTGTGAGTATGAGCATCAGCCTGTATATTCAAGTAAGTGTGAGATGCTGATTTCACCGTGAAACCTTCCTTTTTACTACCAGGATCTACACCGATTGCTATGTCTTGTATCCATCTTTTAGAAGGTTCTACGTTTAATCTCACACAGAATATGCCATTCTTCCAAAATGACGTTGCTTTACCTGATTTAATCCACTTTGCTGCTCTGGCAGGTGTCGTTGGCATAAGTGGATTTTGATTTTTATCTACGACTGGCACAAACATAGTTTGTAAGTTCCTTACGGATATATATTGCCCCATCCAGATCACAACACAGAGAGGATACAGACTTGGGAAGCATCCAATATCATCTTTCAGCGTGCCACCGCCAGTGTTGCGATATGTTACTGTATTCAGTATCTCACGTTGCAGGGGCCCCGCTTGGCTGCGGATATGCTACAATCTCCAGCCTTCAGGCTGGAGTTACTGAAAAAATATCTTCTCCAGTAGAGCGGAGCGAACTCCACCCCTTCATCTTTTTTATTCCCAATTATACACGCTATTTAGCGGAATGTAAAGGTTTGTTTTCCTGCACGGAGTTCTCCGAATCTTTCTGTTAACTGATAACCAGCTGTAGGAGCGAGCTCTGCTCGCGACTCTGACTTCTGCCTACGAGAAAATAAAAAAATTGAAAAATTACTTCTCCTATGATATAATCACATAAAGTCTATAGAAAGAAAAATTGCACGAGTATGCAGATTCCGACACTCATTGACAATGTAGACGGCAACACCCTCCTGAAAGTTCTCGAAAGCCTTCTCGTAAAAAGTGTCCGTTTAGACATAGCAACCGGAACCTTTGAAATCGGGGCATTTCTATCGCTTGGGAAAACATGGCAACACCTTGATGGCATCCGTCTCCTGATGGGCGACGAGACCACACGACGCACAAAAGAACACCTCATTGAGGCTCTGCAAGAAGTTACCGATGAGAATATTGAAGCGGTAAAAGAAAAGGACGATACCCTCCATGGACTTGCCGCTGTTCGTGACGCAATTCGCCGTGGGCAAATTACCGTTCGCGTGTATGACAAAGCCAAATTTCACGCGAAACTCAACTTGATGCACGCCCAAAATTCAAGTCCAGTTGACTTCGCCACCGTCGGCAGCTCCAACTTCACACACCCCGGACTCACCCAAAACGTTGAATTAAATTCTTTCATCACAGATGCCACACATATTGAAAAACTCGGTGAATGGTATGATGCCCGCTGGGAGGAAGCCTCTGAAGTCAAAGCCGAGTTGCTTCGTGTTATTGAACGACACCTTAAGCAGTATCCCCCATTTACTGTCTATGCAAAAGCACTCCATGCCTACTTTGGAGGGCGCGAAAAAACCGCTGATGAATGGGAAGAAAATGAATCGGTAATTTATCGCTCGCTTTCTCAGTACCAGAAAGATGGTTACCACGCTGCACTCCAGATAGCGGACACATGGAACGGCGCACTTATCTGCGACGGTGTCGGTAGCGGTAAAACTTACATCGGCTTAATGCTGCTTGAGCGCTATCTAAGGGAAAACAAACGCGTCCTCCTTATCACTCCCAAATCGGTTGCAGAGAGCGTTTGGAACAGTCAAGTGAGTCGCCAACTCCGATCGAAATATGGTCGTCTGCTCCGCGAACATTACGATATAAAACTGCATACTGACCTCGGTCGCGAAGGTGGAATCAGCGATGACGATCTTGAGTATTTCCGAGAGCACAAAGACGTTATTATTATTGACGAAGCACACCATTTTCGGAATCCGGGTTCCAATCGCGGTCGGCTTTTAATGGAACTCGCCAGAGACAAAAAACTGTATCTACTTACCGCTACCCCAATCAATAACAGTCTTGATGATATCTATCATCTGATTAACTACTTCGCACAGAACAATAGGAGACACTTCGCTGAGATCGGTATGCATGATTTCCGTAAGCACTTCCGCGACATTGAAAAACGACTTGAAAATGGAAATGAAACTATTGACATTGTCGAACAAATTGAAGAAGACGACTTCCTGCGCCAGGATCCGGTACTAAAACAAATACTTATCCAACGGAGTCGAAAGTACATCAAGGACGCAGAGCAAGCATCTGGCACAAATATTCTGTTTCCCAAGCGCGTCGTTGAACCTACAGTAGATTACTCACTTCGTCGGGTCTATCGAACGCTCTACGGCGAACTACAAGATGCGTTTGACCGACACGACCCGTTTCTCAATCTGGCAATTTACAATACCGTCAAGTACCACAAAAAGCCGGAAAAACAGATTGAAAATCGTCAAAAACAAATTGTCGGTCTCATTCGGACCCTTGTGCTCAAACGTTTGGAAAGCTCATGGCGAGCGTTTGAAGCGACCATTGAAAATCTACTCATCAAAATGGCGGAGTGGCTTGAAAGGTACGCGCCCGGACGCTTCCGAATGTGGGAAGGCACAAATACAAGGTGGTGGGGCGTTGTTCAGAACCACATTCGAGAGCGACTCCAAGAGGATGGAATTTTAACCCAGAATACCTTGGAAACCTTGTTAAACTCGGTCGCCTCCAGTCCTTCCGAAGAAGAGGATGATCTTGCTTCGGTTGAAACTGATGACAATTTCATTCCAGAAAACCACGATTTAGATAGGTTGTTCAGTGATGTTGTAGATGATATGAATTTCTTGACGGGTCTCCTCAGTCGAATCTATCGACTCTTTTATGCTGATGAGTTGGCTAACGAACCGGATACAAGACAGGACGATAAGCTCCAGCAGCTCCTAAAGTTATTGCAAGAGCATCCAGATGAGAAGTTACTCATTTTTACCGAATTCTGCGACACGGCTCGGTATCTTTATACCCAATTGCAGCATGCCGGTTTCAGCGATCTCGAGCAAATTGATAGTCGACGGAAGGTGAACCGTGAGGAGGTTATTGAACGCTTTTCGCCTTATTACAATGGAAAAACCCCACATGAAATTGACACACCAGTTCAGACCCTTATCACGACGGATGTCCTCGCCGAAGGTCTCAACCTACAGGACGCGTCTATTATTGTTAATTACGACTTGCATTGGAATCCCGTCCGTCTCATGCAACGCATTGGTAGATTAGATCGACGGCTTGACACGAAAATAGAGAAACAACTCAACCGAACAAATCCCACCGTTCATGTCTGGAATTTCTTGCCACCCGCGGAACTTGATGACATCCTCAGGCTCCGAAGACGGGTGGATGGCAAGATTCTCCGTATCAGCCGGACGCTCGGTATTGAAGGACAGTTCGTTTCACCGGATGATCCCGATGAGACCTTACGCCTTTTCAACGAACGCTATGAGGGCACAGAAAGCATTGAGGAACTGATGAACCTTGAACGCCAACGCATCACTGAATCGCATCCTAAGTTGTGGCGGCAATTGCCAGACTTGCCAATGCGTCTCTTTTCCGGCAAAGGCATAGACGACGAACCACCACCTTTCCTTAACCGCGATGGCGAGACCATTCCACTTAATCGCCACGGCTCCGAAGGACTCTTTTGTTGTTATGAGATGCCTAACGGTGAAATTAAATGGTACTTCTATGACGCTGAAATTGATGATGTCCTTGATAACGTTGAGGAGATTTGGCCCAAAATCCGGTGTGGTGAGGATACAATACGCTGGACTGAAGAAGGACCAGCAGGACTCACAAATACACGCAAACAAATTGAACGCCACATACGCAAGTATCTCTTACAGATACAGGCACCTATCGGAGCGAAGCCTAAACTCATCGCATGGATGGAAATTTCCTGAGATTAATGTTGAGTCGTTGCACGCAGGTTGGGTTGAACGTATGTGAAACTCAACAATCTCTTGAGCTAAAAGCAACACAATTTATAATAGAGAGAACCGAATGCCATACATAACACCCGACGACGTTCACAATATCCACGATTTTGATACTCTCTTAGACTTCTTACGAGAAAAACTCGGTTGGCACACCCCTGAAGACGTTGAACTTGAAGACATTGCCTTCCCTTGGTCCTCTGAAGACCTTGACCTTGATGAACTGACCGAAGAATTAATTGTTGACTGCCAGCAGCTTCCACCTTTCCCAACAGGTCAGCTTGAGATAGAATCTTTGGAGCAACCTCAACCCTGGGGCATCTTTTTTCTCCAATTTGACAGTGAATCGGTCTATCGCACCGCGCTACGCCGTGTCCTCCGCGGTCTTGTAGAAAGGCGCGATCGAGACGCAAGCCTTCCCGCTTGGGAACACGACCATCTCCTCTTTATCTGCACCACAACCGATTTTCAACGCTTCGCCTTCGCACACTTTGCCGCCACTACCGAAAACTGGCGACGCGCCGTGCTATCCATTTTCTCTTGGGAACAAAGTGATACCCACATCCGCACACTCTGTGAGTATAACCTCCCCGCACTCGCTTTTCCTAGTGGTGGTTTTTCAACCGATCAGGAGTGGCTTCAAGAGTGGCAAAAGGCGTTTAGTGTAAAAGCAGTTACTAAAAAATTCTTTGCTGAATATCAAGATGTCTTTGCTGAAGTGGAGACTGCTATTGAGGGTATTCCTGAAGACGAGAAGGAAGAACGACGACTCTACACCCAACGCCTTTTCAACCGACTAATGTTCCTCCGTTTCATTGAGAAGAAGGGATGGCTCATCTACAATGGCAAACGCGATTATCTACGCTCACTTTTTGATGCCACGGAGGCTTCCGAAACTAATGAAAACTTTCTCAATGATCGGCTCTTTTGGGCTTTCTTTCATGGACTCGGTAATGCAGCGGATTTATCCGAGGAGTCAACAGCAGCTGTTGAACGCCGGGGAAAAGTCCCGTTTCTCAACGGCGGACTCTTTGAGATGCAGGAGTATGATACCCGCAATGATGTCCATATCCCTAACGAAAAATTTGCTGAAATTCTGAAACTCTTTGAGCGATACAACTTCACGGTAACCGAATCTACCCCGCTTGATATTGAGGTTGCAATTGATCCAGAGATGCTTGGAAAGGTATTTGAAGAACTCATAACCAGCAGGCAGGAAACTGGTAGTTACTACACACCGCGTCCAGTTAGTTCTTTCATGTGCCGAGAGAGTTTGAAAATCTGCCTCGGTAATAAAACTAATGAAACAGAGAAATGTCTTGAAAAGTTCGTTGATGATAGTGATGCCACAAATATTCGGGATCCAGAGAAGGTGTTACAGGTGTTGCAAACATTGCTGATATGCGATCCAGCGTGCGGGAGTGGAGCGTATCTGCTCGGTATGATGAGCGAATTGCTCCGTTTGCGAGAGGCACTCTTCAAAAGTAAGAATGTCGATCCCAAAACCGCGTATCAGCGCAAACTCGACATCATTCAGAAGAACCTCTACGGCGTAGACAAGGATGAATTCGCAGTCAACATCGCAATGCTCCGTTTATGGCTTAGTCTCGCCGTTGATTATGAGGGTGAGGTGCCAGAGCCGCTACCCAACTTGGATTATAAAGTTGCTATAGGGGACAGTTTGACCGGTCCCGCGCCAGATCCATCAGATGAGCAGATCGGTCTTGAGGAACACTTCATTCAACAGATTCAGGAACATAAAGTTGACTATTTGGTTACCCACACCGATGCTCGGAAACAGGAACTGCGGGAGGCGATTGCTGGACTCAAAGAGAACCTTCAGGGGTGGCAAATGAACACCAATGTATTTGTGTGGCAGGTTGAATTCTCAGAGGTATTCCAAGAGGGTGGATTTGATATTGTCATTGGCAACCCACCCTATGTCCGGCAGGAGCGTATCTTAGAAATTAAACCTACTTTAGAACAGCGGTTTCCAGAAGTTTATACAGGGACTGCAGATCTGTACGTTTATTTTTACAAGCGCGGGACGGAATTGCTCCGATCAGGGGGAATCCTTACCTATATTTCCTCCAATACACTTCTGCGCGTAGGGTTTGGTAAGAAACTCCGAAAATTCTTTAGCGATAAAGTTTGCCTTCATAGATTACTTGATTTTGGTAGCGTTCCAGTTTTTAAGGCAAATGTGGATACTTGTATAGTTCTTTTTGAAAACGTTGTACCTAATGGGGAGGCTTTTCTGGCCGCGACTTTTTGTGACGAAGCCGATATTCCTCGCCTCTCCGAAGCATTTCAAGAACGCTCCTTCACCATGAAGGTCTGCGACTTGCCACCACATAGTTGGACTTTAGCGTTGTTAGAACCTCTAAGGCTGCTCGAGAAACTGAGACGGATCGGAACGCCGCTGGGTGAATATGCGGATGAAGGGTTCTATCGCGGTGTGGTAACAGGGTATGACCCCGCATTTGTCATAGATGACTCTGTCCGCCAGCAGTTAATAGTTACAGATGAGAGGAGTAGCGAACTCATAAAACCGATGTTGAGAGGGAGACATCTCAAGAAGTGGAGAACGGAGCGTACTGGATATTATCTGATTTTCACGCGCCGCGGTATTAACATTGAACAATATCCGGCAATCAAACAGTATCTGAGTCAATATCGATCGAAACTTGAACCAAAGAAGAGTCCAGAGCAAAGATATGGAAGAAAAAAGGGGAACTATAAGTGGTATGAAATTCAAGATACCACTGCTTATTATGCGGAATTTGAAAAACCTAAGATTATCTATCCAGAGACAGCAAAATCCCTATACGGTTGCTATGACACAACTGAGACATTTGGGTTAAAAACAACGTACTTCATATCTACCAAAGATCTTTCTCTGCTTGCTATCCTAAATAGTAAACTTTTTGATTGGTATGCGCGCCACGAATTTCAAAGTCTCAATGATCCGTGGGCGGGAGGTAGATTACAATTCAAGAAAACAAGCATGGAAGTTTTTCCGATAGCCGATCGAACTGCAGCGCAAAGAGCAGAATTGTCAGATCTTGTTAATCAAATATTGGCGGACCCTGAAAGCGATAGTGTCCGTGAAATAGAACGAGAGATAGATGAAATCGTGTATCAACTCTATGGTTTAACCGATGCGGAAATTGAACTGATCAAACAGACATATCATGACACAGACATGGAGGTGTAATGATAAAATGAATTCATTTGTAATAAAAACAATCTTTCTCGATTAGTAAACACGGGCGTTCAGTTCTCGTTATCTTAGCCGCACTGGAGCGAAAGGTGTGCAGCATCCGACCTGTATGAGTTATCAGATTCGCATATTGCATCGAGTAAGAATACGTAAATTAGAAAATTAGGAGCAATGAAAGTATGAATATTGATGGATTCATCATCCGTGTTGATGAACGCGGGAATGAAATTCGCCGTGATCCTCGTGAGTTAAGAGGGGCTATGTACCATAGCTCAGGTTGGTCTCATAATCCTATCTTTGTCCATTTTAAGAAAGATGTTTTAGACAGATACTACGAACGCCCAAGTAAATATATAGTTGGAGATCTATCGTTAATCTGGCATGACACCGGAACCGTTGAACACTTTTTGCCTATTGATGATGATCACGACGATAAAGTTTGCGTGTTGTTTGATCGTCTTGCCCTTCTTTCTGACGAGGAGTTGTTACATTGGCGAATATACAATATCCATCCCCAAGGAGAGTCAAGCAAAACTTATCTTGACCGCTATGTTCCCGGGGGTATTCCTACAGAGTCAAATCGACCGGAACACCGGTTTAGGAACCGTTATTCTGCGCTAAGGCAGTTGTGTAGTACAAATCTTGGTTGGAATTTATTTTGTCCTTTGGAGTCTAATGACGAGTACCGCTTGCAATGTATAAGGGTTTCGTCCGCTGATGAGCAAAAGAAATTTGATGAGTTGGTTACTAACCTTACAATAGTCCTCATTGATTCCTTGAACGTATACGATCTCAAAACTTTGCTTCCCCAAAAACAACACAAGCAGTTTAAGGACGAACATACTATTGCATGGCTTAAGCACGTGCTTGGACTTCACAGCATTGAAGATGCCCAGGATCACCTTTGTTTCCTGCGAAAACTTCAGAATCTTCGATCCAGCAGTACAGCACATCGAAAGGGTTGCGATCCAACTATGTATCAAGACTGTGTTACGTATTTCGATCTTAATAAGTTGGGAAATCTACAAGGATTCACCGGAATTCTGCAGCAGGCCATAGACTTTCTTGAATTCCTTATTCGTGTTGTTGAGAGGGCGGAACTTATCCGGAAAAGCGAACTTCCGCTTCTGTATGATTTGAATGAGCATCTTCATGCCTTATTACAAACGCTATCTCCTTCTGGAAATGGGGGTGTTTTTTCAGATGAAAGATGGATTAACGAGACGGTTCCAGAAAATAGGAAGATAGCACATCATCTGATGACAAATGTGATTGATGAATTTGAAGGTTCCCCTTCGGATCTTATGAGTCACTGTGAGAGCTTGATAACTTCCAAGAATCCTAATGCTAACCCTTCGGACATCAAAACTACGTTAATAGATATTGCTAAGAAGTTTATTTGGCAAGCAGAACGTGGTTTCAGGTATGGTATGAATCTTCTCTATCAATCAAAAGCAATCGACCTGCCGGTGGATGAATGTTTTGAGGATTCTGCCGAACGTGCCGCTTATTCCAAGAAACTATTTGAGTATTGCCAAGTATGTGTTGATCTCGATGAAATCAAAAATTGCGATTGGTATCGACAGTATGTGGCATGGCATTTATCGTATGCCAATCTCCATATATTATATGCCTATGAACATGTGTTGCACGCGGACGGGTTAGATTCTATGCCTGTTATTCTTGATGCCGTTTCTGTTGTCCAAGGTGTTGTAGATGTTGCTGAAAAAGTAGTTAACGTGGATGCAGTTAGAAAGACAGCGAAAGACCTTGCACAGATTGCAAAGTAAAAATCCGGTTAATTTTGTGCTTTCCGCGTTAATCTGTAAAATCTGTGTAAGCCGCGATTCAGACGATCAAAACTCATAATTTCGCTCCGAACGCAACCCAACATAAACGCGATAAAAGGGAACAACACAACCGGTTGTTCCCTGTATGGCACACTTTCGATTCCTGCCCTTGTTTTCAGGACTTCTATTCATCGTTCAAAATCTTATGCAAAGCCGTTGATAACGCGATCAATGTCTGCACTCGATCGTTAAAGTAAGGCTCCGTTGATGACGCAACCAAATCCTGTGCCTTCTGAACCGCCTCCGCTAACCCCGCAATCACGGACTCTGTTGTCGCCGAGTATTCCAACATTCGTGCTTGCGCATAAGCCGTTTTCGCTTCACGCCACAACGCTCCATACTTCTGATGCGGCCAACGACTGTGTGTTGGACGGAGATAAGAGAACGCACGCTTCCAAATCTTGAAAATTGGAAGAATACCCGCCCCGGGTTCCCCGACTTCTACCAAAACGCCATTCACCTTCTTTTCACTCAGTTCAATATCCTGGCGCAGGAATGCGAACTCCGAAAAGTAGTTCACCATTTCGATAAGGGCTTCCTCTGTCTCCAACCGTCGCGCATGGCAAATCACGATAAACTCACGATGTGTATCCGTAATCGGTAACATCGCACAACGCGGAAACAGTTCATCATAGATTCTCTCTTGGTACTCCTCCAGATAATCCGCAATACACGAGGGAACCGTCATATTCCAGCCATTTTTATCGCCTTTATATTCTGTCCCGTCCTTCGCTGTCCAAATTTTGCTTACTATTTTAATCTCGCCTGATTCATACTTGGCTACCCAATCCTGCCGAAACGCCTCAGTTACTGCTTCAGCATGCGGTCTATGCAGTGCCGCCAGTTCTTTGAAAAAATCGCAACCCACGGGAAGCTGCTTCGCTTGTTCAGCAAGGTCCGTCGTCTGTACCACTAAATTTCCACTCATTTGAAGTGCTCCTTCTGAATTGTTGATCGTAAAACCTGAAAATCCGTAGACACCTCAGAAAACGGGAGTTCCGTTCCATTCACTGATAGCGATGTAACCCCAACTATTATTTATGATAAAATAATAGTGAAAATATAACTAAAATATGTTAACATATATGTAAATTCTACCACAAAACCGTTTTTCTACGCAAGCATTTTAATCCCAAAAATCCGTTTTCACGGAGAACGTCTATTTTCGATGCTGGGAAGCCAGGGGCCCCGTGCTACGAGAAAAACCTCCGTGAAGCCTCCGTGAATTGACGCTTTTCTGATGCTATAAATTTTCTCACCAAACCACACCAGAATGTATTGTGAAAAACGAATAGGTAAACTCAGCACCACGAAAGGCGTTAGATATACAGGAAACCTAAAATCCGCGAAATCTGTAAAATCCGCGAGAATCCGCGATTCAGACAATAAATTTCGTATGCTTTTGAAGAAGGGTGAGGCAATTTACCACAGAATTTCAAGGCATGTTATACTAATGGGACTTACACAGGCTGCTCTTTTGTAGCATAAACTTTTAGTTTGTGTCCGTGTTCGTGTTAATTTTTTAGCGGCTCGCAATTTAACAGATCGTGTACAGTCCAAATTGCCTAAGTCTTGACGTGTTCACATGTATTGCTGAATTCAAATGACAAATCTCTCCCTGACGTGTTGCATAGAGGGTTCGCAAATGAAACACAGCAAAATCCTGAGCGTATTTGTTTATCTCGCTTGGTGCGTGGGACTGCCTTTCTTTATCGGTTGTGGCGATAGGGAAGATACGGATTCAATAGTGATACCGAGCGAACTTTACGATACCAGAGAACTCACTTACGATATTAGCGACGCAGAGATTCAAGAGTTGATGACGTTAGATGTTCCCACAGACTGGGATCAGACGAAAGATCCTGAGTTACGCGCCAAATATTACCATGCACACCTGTTCAAACAATTCGGGGACATTCCAGCCGTTCATATTGTTGCAGAGCATGAGCGAAGGAAAGCAAAAGCATCGGGAGATTACGTCTCGTATACAAGCGATGAAATGATTGATTTTGCCAAGGCGCGACATCTTCTCTGGCCCAACAAGCACAATCGGGACTTTCTTGAAGAGTTACTAAAGAGAAAATTGAGGCGTGAGACGGATGATCCAGAACTGTTTGCTAAACTCTACAGAGAAGAGTTAATCGAACAGCATGGCGATATCCCAGA
>JAPOOP010000653.1 GCA_026713385.1 Candidatus Poribacteria bacterium
GGGGAACTCACTATATCCGAAATGCCAAAGATCCCGTTCTCACCGACCAAAACGCCTGAACACGGGGATTTTGCTACACCCATTGCCCTCGGACTCGCAAAACAGGCACGAATGGCACCCCGCAAAATCGCTGAGATAATTGTCACACACATCGATCTCGATGCCCATCCAACCATCCGCCAAATTGACATTGCCGGTGCTGGCTTCATCAATATTCATCTCGCCGATAACTATCTCTACGACACACTCCAGACGATCGCTACGATGCAGGAAGCATACGGAACCTGCAACAGAGGAGAAGGGAAGCAACTCCAAATTGAGTTCGTCAGTGCCAATCCTACAGGACCCCTTAACATCGTCAGTGGACGCGCCGCTGCAGTAGGGGACACCCTCGTCAATCTTCTAAATGCTATAGGCTACAACGCCATGCGGGAGTACTACGTCAACGATGCTGGTGGACAGGTCGACCGCCTCGGTGAGTCGATAGATGTCCGTTACCGACAAGCACTCGGTGAAGAGGGATTGGAAATTCCAGAGGGCGGGTATCAAGGAGAATACCTCCGGGAATTCGGCAAAACTATCGCTGATACGGATGGTGATGTCTATCTGCAACTTGAGACGAAAGAACGGGTGGCGGCTTTCCGGGACAAAGGCATTGCTCACATCTTGGCGCAACAAAAAAGCTCTTTAGAACGTTTCGGTGTTGATTTTGATGTCTGGTCGAGTGAAAAAGCGATCCGAGAGAGTGGCAAACCGGAGGAAATTATTGAACTGTTCCGTGATAAGTCATATCTTTACGAAGCGGAAGGTGCGACATGGTTTCGGATGACAGATTTTGGCGATGATAAGGACTGTGTGGTCATACGGAGTAACGGAGAATATACCTATTTTGTGCCTGATGCCGCTTATCATCGCGATAAATTCGATAGAGGCTTCACTACAGTTATTGATCTGCTGGGACCGGATCACCAAGGGCATATCAGTCGTCTCAAAAACTTTGTAAAAGCACTCGGTTTACCTGACGACTGGCTCGAAATCTCTATCATTCAACAGGTGAACCTCGTCGATGCAGAAGGTAAGCGGGAAGACATGTCGAAACGCCGTGGACAGTTTCGCACCCTCGATTCCCTTATTGACGAACTCGCAGAGACTGTCGGCGAACAGTTTGCGGTGGATGTTGCTCGCTATTTCTTTCTCATGCGTGCCAACAATACGCATCTCGATTTCAATATGGAGTTGGCAATCACGCATGCCAGTGAGAATCCCGTCTTCTACATCCAGTATGCCCACGCACGGTGCTGTAGCATCTTCGATCAGGGAGATGAGCAAGGAATTACCCCTAAATCTATTGAAACCGTCTCTCTTGAACGACTCACAGAGCTGATGGAACATGAATTAATCCGAAAATTAGCCGAATTCCCATCAGCCGTGCTTCTGAGTGCTGAAGCACGGGAAGCGCATCGCATTGTACATTACCTACACGAACTCGCAGGGATTTTTCATCCCTACTACAACCAACACCGGGTCCTTGATTCGGCAGACATGGAAAAGACGCACGCACGGCTCATTCTGATACAGAGTGTGCAA
>JAPOOP010000614.1 GCA_026713385.1 Candidatus Poribacteria bacterium
CTCACCGCGTGCAACCATTTTTCTCGCGTTTGCCGCGAGGGCGCGAGCATTCCTCTCTCAACGCGGTTATGTTACCCCTGAAGATATCCACGCAGTCGGCATGGATGTCCTGAGACACAGGGTCATCATTAGTTACGAAGCAGAGGCGGACGGTCGCGATGCCGAGAGCATTATTTCGCAAGTGTTCGCAAAAATTGAAGTGCCCTGAACATCTACTCCTGCGTCTGTCCTGAAACAGCAGATGCCCGCGCACCTACACCGAGTACCGCTAAGAATCCTTCCGAATCTGCATGGTCAAAATCGCCAATCGCTTCCATAGATGCGGTCTCTTCAGAATAGAGCGAATGTGGTACGCCGCCTGAGGCGTGAAAAGCAACGTTACCCTTATAGAGTGCCACCGTGATGGTTCCACTTGCTAAGTGAGTAAGTGGCTCAATGGAAGATAGTAGTGCTTGCGTCGCAGCATCGAACCAGTAACCTTGATATATCTGTTCCGCAATCGTGTCGGCTACGCCATCAAAGTGTCGGCGCGCCCGTCTATCTAAAATCAGTTGAAGCAGATACTCGTAACACTTCCCCAGCAATTCCATCCCCGGAGATTCATAAACGCCACGGCTCTTAATCCCGACAAACCGGTTTTCAACGGTGTGAATGCCGATCCCGACACCATTTCGTCCACCGATACGATTTGCCTCTAATAGACTCTGGAGGGGTGTAACAGGACTTCCGTTGATCTCAACAGGTGTTCCTCGCGCAAAGGTGACCGTAAAATGCTCTACGTCATCAGGAGCACCTTTCGGATGGACTCCCATACCCGGGGTAATAAAACCTGCCGGAGTTTTCAACGATTCGAGTCGTCCGGCTTCATGTGTTAATCCCAGCAAATTCGCGTCTGTTGAGTAGGGTTTCTCGTGTGTGGCAGTAATCGGTAGGTTATGTGCTTGGCAGAAGTCTATCATCTCTTTCCTGCCACCGAACACTTTAAGGAAGTTCGGATCTCGCCACGGTGCATAGACAGCAAAATGTGGATTGAGCATATTGGTAGCGAGTTGAAACCGCACCTGATCGTTGCCTCTACCGGTTGCACCATGTGTTAAGACAGTCACACCGCGCTCTTCCATCTCCGGTAGGAGTGCTTTCACCGTAACATGCCTCGCGATGCCAGTCGTATTCCAATACCCACCTTCATACATGGCTTGACACTGGACGAGGTGGATGCCCGCTTCCGCAAGCGCATCTTTCGCGTCAACAATAATAGCGTCTTCGGCACCGCATGCCAGCATCCGTTCCCGAATTTCGGAAACGTCTCGTTCGTCAGGCTGTCCGAGATCTGCCGTAAAACAAACGACCTTGACACCATTATCGACTAACCATTTGGTGATGGTACAACTATCCAAGCCGCCAGAGACAGCGGCACCCACTGTTTTTCCTTTTAATGTATCGATGTTCAAAAGCAATCTCCAAAGTATTGTGTATTAAGTTATGACGGAATTATACCACTTTTTGTGGCAGCTTGCAAATCAATATTGAGACAGTAAATAAAAATACATTTGACAATTTATCTGAGTTATAGCATAATAATTCAAACAGTACGATGGTACCTGCTCCATCTGGAGCATAGAACCTGTGCAGAGGAGGTAGCGAGACCTTTCTCCGTCGCCTTTTCACAAATAGCGTTAGGTTCGCAATTTATATAGAACGCTCTCAAGTCGTTTTTAAGGTGCCTGAAAACCCGATAACGTTCATTTTCTATGGAGATTTCCCCCCATGGAATCTGTGAAGGATATAATCCAACAGTGCCATGAACGGCGACAGAAGGTCATGCAACAGCGGAAGACTATCGTCTCACCTGCTTTGTACGGGAATTATTTTTACCATTACACAGTGCAGTGTGCCCATCGGTATCCGTTGCGTTTGCATGCGCTTGAACAAGCAGATATTTCGTTTATGCCGATTGGACAGGCACCCGAATTCGATCGAGGTCCTACGTATTGTGGCGGCAGAGAGGTTCAGTTTTAAGAGTTATCCATGGATGAGGTTAACTGCGAGTTTAGGAGTGTCAGCGAAGTGTCGTAGCGTTTTCGAGATTTTTGTGTATCCTGCGAATCGTAGGACGGAAATGGCGGTGTTTCGCAACGCCGCCATGA
>JAPOOP010000227.1 GCA_026713385.1 Candidatus Poribacteria bacterium
CCTGTAATGCTGATAATCTCACTTCCGTCGAGGTTGAGCGTTTGGACGTTCTCACCCGACTGGAACTGTAAGGGCAAGACTCCCATCCCAATGAGGTTACTACGGTGAATACGCTCGAAACTCTCTACAACGACAGCCTTGACTCCCAAAAGTTTGGGTCCCTTCGCCGCCCAATCGCGAGAACTTCCCATACCATAGTCCTGTCCAGCGAAAATGACGGTTGGAACTTCATTGGCACTATACTGGAGTGCCGCTTCGTAGATAGTCGTTTGTGTGCCATTGGGATACTGAAGCGTATATCCGCCCTCAACATCGGGGGTCATCAAGTTGCGGACACGTCGATTCGCAAACGTGCCGCGGCTCATCACACGGTCGTTCCCGCGTCTGGATCCGTAGGTATTGAAATCTCGTGTTTCAACCCCATGTTCTTGGAGGTATTCCCCTGTCGGACTCGCCGCTGCGATCGCACCCGCTGGGGATATATGGTCGGTGGTGACAGAGTCTCCGAAGATACCGAGAATACGGGCATCCACAATATCTGAAATTGGAGCAGGTTCGCGTGCAAACCCTTCAAAGAATGGGGGATGCTGGACATAGGTGCTTCTCTCGTTCCACGGATACAGGACTCCCGTCGCGCCTGAGAGTTCTTCCCATTCCGGTGCTTGATTACCGATCGATTCATACATCTCTCGGAACGTCCGCCGATCAACTGCGGCAGCGATCATCTCGGCAATCTCTTGTCGGGTGGGCCAGATGTCCTTCAGGTAGACAGCTTCTCCTGCCTCGTTGTGTCCAAGCGGTTCAGTCGTGAAATCAATGTCAATCCGCCCGGCAACTCCGAATGCGACGACGAGTGGCGGGGACATAAGGAAATTGGCTTTTATCTCTGGATGCACACGCGCTTCAAAATTCCTGTTGCCACTTAGAACGCTTGCGGTAACAAGGTTTTCTGTGTCGATTGCCTCTTGAACCACGTCGTTAAGCGGTCCGCTATTGCCGATACAGGTCGTACATCCATAACCTACGACGTTATAGCCGAGTTCTTCTAAATAGGGCAGTAGACCGGTATTCTGTAGGTATTCGGTGACGACCCGCGAACCGGGGGCTAAACTGGTCTTAACGTAATCGGGAACACGTAGCCCTTTTTCCACAGCCTTTTTAGCGAGCAACCCCGCGCCGATCATCACCGAAGGATTACTTGTGTTTGTGCAGCTGGTAATTGCCGAGATGACAACCGATCCGTGTGTTATGCGGTCGCTATCGTCCACGTCCTCTGCCACACCGAATCCATCCTCTGCTACAGGACGTGTGAGGAGTTCAGTAAAGGTATTTTTGACATCCGACAAAGCGATCCGATCTTGTGGGCGTTTTGGACCGGCGATACTCGGTTCAATGTCAGCAAGATCGATTTCAAGAACATCGGAGTACGTAACATCTCCGAGGCGTGGGATACCAAAGATGCCTTGGGCTTTAAGATAAGCTTCTACCGTGTCAACGTGCGTTTCGTCGCGCCCAGTGAGACGAAGGTATCGCATCGTCTCCGCATCGGGCGGGAAGAACCCTATAGTCGCACCGTATTCTGGACACATATTAGAAAGCGTCGCCCGATCTGGTAGAGAGAGTGCCTCTACACCTGCTCCAAAGAATTCCACAAATTTGTCAACGACCGCGGCGGCTCTGAGACGTTGCGTCACAGTCAATACCAAGTCTGTTGCGGTTACACCTTCACGAAGTTCGCCTTTCAAGTGAACGCCGAGTACTTCGGGGGTCAAAATATAAACGGGTTGTCCTAACATCGCGGCTTCCGCTTCTATGCCGCCGACCCCCCATCCGACGATACCCAAGCCGTTAATCATTGTGGTATGCGAGTCGGTACCGACAACGGTATCCGGATAGGCGAAAGAATCTTCTGTCATGACCACTTTGGCGAGATATTCCAGATTCACCTGATGTACAATGCCGATAGAGGGTGGGATGATATTGAATTTTTCAAACGCCTGTTGTCCCCATTTGAGGAACTCATAACGTTCTTTATTACGTTCAAATTCCCGTTCGGTGTTAAATTGAAATGCGTTCTCTGAACCGTAAGCGTCAACTTGGATGGAATGATCGATGACTAAATCAACAGGGACGAGTGGCTCTATCATGCCAGCATCACCGCCAAGTTCTGCAACAGCGGAACGCATCGCAGCAATATCAACAACGAGGGGAACGCCTGTGAAATCTTGTGCGACCACGCGTGCCGGTTTGAACGGAATCTCCAAGGCTTTCGGAGAGTGCGCGTCCCAATTTGCCAAATTTACAATATCATCTTCTGTAATTTGGTGTCCGTCGTAATTTCGCAGTAATGATTCAAGTAAAATGCGGAGACTGACGGGCAATGTGGTTGTTGATCCGATGCCGGCTTCTTCTAAAGCAGGAAGCGAATAATAGGTACACGCAAACCCATCGCTTTCAAGGGTTCGGTGTGTATTAAATAAATTGTGAGCAGGTTGGGGCATCTGCTAACTCCTTTGTGTTATATACTGTTTCTTGTTATTTTACCACAAGTCGATGCTATATTTCAATTGTTCTGGAGGCGGCTCTTGGCATGGGTGAGAGACCGTCAATACGTTTGTTATCTTTTTTCTTGAAGTTTCATAATTTCATCGAGTTGCTGACGGGCATGAACAACAATAACGTTTTCAGGATAGTCGGTAATGAGCGTGGTATAGGTAGCCGCGGCGTTGGCGAAATCGGCTTTTTGTCG
>JAPOOP010000718.1 GCA_026713385.1 Candidatus Poribacteria bacterium
CGTAAAGTGTTGCTGCACCATTCCGAAACCGAGCTGCATCGCGCGCCGTGGTGAGGAGATAGTCACAGCGCGTCCATCGACGAAAATCTCGCCTGCATCGGGTTGATACAGACCATAAAGGATTTTCATCAACGTAGACTTACCTGCCCCGTTTTCGCCGACAATCGCGTGGATCTCACCTGGATGGAGTGTGAAATCTACAGTGTTGTTTGCCTGCACGTGTCCAAAATGCTTGTTGATACCACGCATTTCGATGATTGGTGAATGTGCCATCTCTATTGCCGTTCATGGGGGACGACGATGTCGCCCGCGATAATTTTCGCCTTGAATGCCTCGACCTGTTTCAGAATCTCGTCCGAGAGAAGGTCGCGGTTGACGTCATCAATGATGTACTTGACACCTCCCTCTTTAAGCCCGTAATCTTTCAAACCCCCAGAAAAATTCCCTTCTTGGACGCTCTTTATCGTTTCATAAACCGATATTTCCACGCCTTTGATGACACTCGTGAGCACTAAGCCCGGAGCGAGGTTGTTACCGTTAGAATCGACCCAGATAATAGATTTTTTTGTCGATTTTGCGGCTTCAAGGACACCCAGACCACTCGCACCTGCAGCCGCAAGGATAATGTCTATCCCACGGTTGTATTGCGAGAGGGCGAGTTCTTTCGCTTTCGCTGGATCGTTGAAGGCTTGCGGTGTAACACCTACATAATCCGCTACCAGTTCAAGATCAGGGTTTGTTGCCTTAATACCGGCGCGATAGCCGATTTCAAAAGCCTCAACGAGTGGGACCTTCATCCCTCCGATGAAACCTATCTGCTTTGTCTCTGTTTTCAACGCTGAGATGACACCCGCGAGGAACGTCCCTTCGTGGGCTCGGTAGGTCAGCGACGCGACGTTGGGTTGTTCTATGACCGCGTCGATAAGCGCGAACTTAACGTCTGGGAAATCGCTTGCGACACGGTTCATCGGTTCTTGAAAAAGAAAACCGACTCCGATGATGAGATCGTATTTTAGTTTCGCGAGCCTGCGGAGCGTCAACTCGGTGTCTGTGCTGAGGCTTGGGGTAACCTCTGTGAGTTTAAATCCCCATTCATCCTCTGCTTTTTTCGCGCCTGCGTAGGCGGCATCGCAGAAGGAAAGGTCGCCGCGCCCGGTGACATCGTAGATGAGACCGACTTTCAGTGCCGCGGTGGTTGTCTCTATCACAGCAAAGCATACGATAAAAAGTGTGATGAAAATCCTTACACGCAAAATGTTTTCCTTTCTGATTCTGTAGTTATTTAATGGATAGAACTGAAATGTATCCGAATACTTTTAGGATACACGATAATAGGGGCGGATGCAAGTGTTATTGTGGTTCTGACATTCTTGAGGTTAATGTTGACTTTTTTGTTTTTTAACGGTATTCTATTTGTAGAATTTCTACTGTCGTCGTGATAGTAGGAAATGCATTGACGCGTTCTAAATTGTATTGAGGGAAACAGGAGGAAAGAATATGAGAGTGGTTATCAGGTCTCTGAAAGGGTTAGCTTTAAGCCTCATCGTCCTATTCGGTGTTGCGCTTGCACCACCAACATTCGCAGGTACCCAATTGTGGGACTTCGAGGAAAAGCACGATGACTGGAAAGTTGCCAATGGGGAATGGGAAATCAAAGGGGGTATCTATCACGTTGACCGAGGTGGACAAGCTGAACACACGCTCGTTGGTGAAGAGGAATGGGATAACTACACCATTGAGGCGAAAGTTCGGTTAGACGCTGGCAATTGGGCAGGTATCGTTTTTCGGGCAGAAAGCGAGATGGAGTACTATGTCTATTATCTCAACGTCCCGAATAACAAGACGGAACTCTGGCGACACAAACAGGGTGGCTGGGCTGCCCGCGACAACGTCGCGCAAATTCCTGCTGTCGAAAAGGTCGAGATAAAGAACGAGGAATGGATTGATATGAAGGTAGTCGTTGAGGGTGGTGACTTTGAGATTCATCTCAATGGTAAACTTCAAGGTGAGCATAAAGACGATGCCTACAAAACCGGTCAAATCGGTGTGTGGGCATGGGAAACCGAGGCGAGTTTTGATGACGTTACGGTTACCGGTGACAATATTGTGGATACCCTTGCCGTTGATGCGAGGCACAAACTGGCTACTACATGGGCCCGCCTTAAACGGGTTTACTAATCTTTTCAGTGGTTCAACCTCAGAAGTTTTAGGACGACAGAATTGTCCACCGTTGCTGGCGGGGGTTCTAACCCCGCCGCTGTATAAGTGATTGTATATTTCGCTACAATAGGAGCAAATTATGAAACATCTATTTTCAATTGTTGTGTGTTGTGCTTTACTCGTAGCCTCCGTCGCTTTTGGAGGCGAACAAACTTGGTCGTTTGAAGGGGATGCGGACGATTGGGCTCCGGCTAACGGTGATTGGAGTGTCGAAGATGGCACTTACAAACTCGTTAAGGGCGGTAGAGCCGAGCACTCTCTCATCGGTGACGTTGGATGGGAAGATTACACTGTTGAGGCGAAAGTTCGGCTCGATGAAGGAAACTGGGCAGGTGTGGTGTTTCGCGCCCAAAGCGAAATGGAATACTATGTTTACTATCTCAATGTTCCGAATAACAAAACCGAGCTTTGGCGACATAAGACAGGGGCATGGGACGCTCGTGACAAGATCGGCGAACTTGCAGGCGTTAACATTACCGTCGCGAACAACGAATGGTTTGACATGCGGGTCGTCGTAGAAGGCGTTTCGATGAAACTCTGGATTAACGGTGAAGACCAGGGTGAGCTCGCCGATGAAACCGGTGCCGGATATGCTGCTGGACAAGCTGGGGTCTGGGCTTGGGAGACTGCCGCAAGTTTTGATGATGTCACGGTATCCGGAGATGCTATTGCCGGTCTTACTCCAGTGGAGCCGCAGGATAAATTGGCTACCACATGGGGCCGCCTCAAACAGCGTTTTTAAATGGTGTTCATTTCACCGCTGGGACGGTAGCATGTGTTACGGAAACTTTCCTATTACACAGTAACGTTAGTAGCATTCGTTGTGTGCCACTTTACCTTTTGGCAGGTTCTGGATGCTTTCTGTCAGGAGACGTTAGAGGCTGTGGACATCACAACGCGAATTCGTGCTTATAAGTCAGAACTCGCTGTTGATGGCACACGAATTGAGACTCGACTGCAACTCGCGAAAGTGTACCTCCAAATTGCGGCTTACACGGAAGCAGTTGACGAGTATCATCGAATTATCGCGTCAATGGAAGCGAATACAGTTCCACGGCGCGCGGATATTGAGCACAACTCAGATGTTTCCGCTGCTTACTACGGTTTAGGGTTGGCTTATGCCGGACTTGAGAAATTTGGAGATGCCGTAGCTGCGTACCAGCGTGCGATTGCGTCTGTTCCCGATTGGGCGTATACCCACGCGGCTTTGGCGAGTGCTTACGCGAACATGCACCGTTACACCGAGGCACTCGACGCTTACAAAGTGGCGGTCGCTTTGGATCCGAACGATGAGATGATTCATCATCAACTCGGAAATGTCTATAGCAAACGTGGTGAACGTTCGGCAGCGATGCAGCATCAGCAACGCGCGATTGCCATTGCCCCAGAATTCGCAGCTGCTCACTATCAGTTAGGGCTACTCCACGCACAAGAAAAACGGTGGCCTGACGCAATCGCGTCGTATCGGACCGCGTACGCTCACGATGAGACATTGGTTGAGGCACTCTATAATCTCGCACAAGCATCCCTTCGCGCAGGGGATCCGTCAGCAGCGCGTGAACAGATGGCATTGTTTGAAAAGCAAAAAGCGGCACTGATGCCGCTCCAGCAATTGCGAGGTGCGTTGCAGCGGGCGCAGCGGACAGCAGAACGTGCCCAGATTCTCACTAACATCGCGAGGCTCTATCTCAAAAACGGGTTTTACGAGAAAGCGGTCTGGGAGTACCAGAAAGCACTTGGCATGGACCCCGAACTTGTGCTTGCTTATAACGGTTTGGGGATCGCTTATACGATGCTTGGGAAACACTCAGAAGCCGTTACTGCACAACGGAAAGCATTAGAGCTCCAACCGAATTTCGCAAAGGCATACGCCGGACTCGGTTTGGCGTATTTCAGTCAGAATGAAGCGGAATCCGCACTGCAACACTACCGCCATGCCGCTGTGCTGGAACCCCAATTTTTAGAGGCACATCTGAAGATTGGAACAATTTTGCTGAAACAGAGGCGTTATGCAGAGGCGATTGATACGTATAAGACGAGCGCGTCATTAGCCCCTGACAATGCAGAGATATACCATAATTTGGGTATGTGTTATGCGCGTCAGGCGAAATCGGATTTAGAAGCAGCGCGACGTTATGCTCAAGAAGCCATCCGCTTGGATCCGAACGTCTCGAGTTATTACAATACACTTGCCCTCATTGATTTTCGGCGTGGCGATTATCCGCAGGCAGAGAAGGCAATCCGAAAAGCGTTGGAACTTGAACCCGAAAATCAGAACTATCAACAAGGACTCAGCCAGATTCTGGAGAGTCGGTAGAGAGCGTTAAACGGTTGTCGCGGCGGTTAATTGATTATCTAATAAACACTAATTAAAGAAAGGAATCGCATGGCATACGACAGTCTCGCAGAGTTCGTCAAAGCTTTGGATCGAGCAGGTGAACTCAAACGGATAAAAATAACTGTATCACCGGACTTGGAAATCGCTGAAATCACTGACCGTGTGAGTAAAGCAGAGGGTCCCGCACTTCTCTTTGAAAAAGTTGAAGGCAGCCGAATGCCGCTTCTCATCAATACCTACGGCTCTTATCAACGGATGGCGATGGCTCTTGGAGTTGACGATCTTGGGGAGATTGCGTCGGAAATTGAGGGGATGATTAAATTGGGACCCCCTGATTCCCTCCTTGATAAGATAAAAATTCTCCGACTGCTGTCGCAATTGACGAACTTCCCACCCAAGACGGTAAAAAAAGGGGTGTGTCAAGAGGTTGTCCTTACGGGTGAGGACGCATCCTTGGATGTGTTGCCGCTCATTAAATGTTGGCCCCTTGATGCCGATAAATACATCACCCTCCCCCAAGTTTTCACGCATAGCCTGAAAACCGGTCAACGTAACGTTGGTACATATCGTTTACAGAAGATAACGCCGTACGCCTTAGCGATGCACTGGCAAATTCACCACGATGGTGCTGCGCATCATCGTGAATATCGGCAAGCGGCGCAACAGATGCCCGTCGCAATCGCACTCGGCGGTGATCCAATAATGTCTTATATCGGTACGGCACCCCTTCCCTCTGGGATTGATGAACTCCTATTCGCGGGGTTTCTCCGGAAATCGAATGTGGAGATGGTGCCTGCTAAGACGATTGATATGCTCGTACCAGCAGAGGCAGACATCGTGATTGAAGGGTACATTGAACCGAATGAAACCTGTATTGAGGGACCCTTCGGCGATCATACTGGGTTCTATTCCTTGGCAGATGAATACCCGCTCCTTCACATCACGGCGATTACGCATCGAAAGAATCCTATCTATCAGACGATCATCGTTGGTAAACCACCGATGGAGGACTGCTACATGGGGAAGGCGACTGAGCGGATCTTCATGCCGTTGATTAAAACGCAGTTGCCAGAACTCGTTGATATGAATCTGCCCCTGTTTGGCGTATTTCACAATTTTGCCCTGATTTCTATTGATAAACGCTACCCGTACCAGGGAAAGAAGATTATGCACAGCTTGTGGGGACTCGGGCAGTTAATGTTCAGCAAAATTATCATCGTTGTTGACAAAGATGTTGACGTTCAGAATGTCGAAGAGGTGCTTTTTTATGTCGGAAGCAATGTCGATCCAAAAAGGGATGTGACGATTGTCGAGGGACCTGTCGATGTGCTGGACCATGCGGCACCTCTTATGGGTGCGGGATCGAAAATGGGCATTGATGCAACAACGAAATGGGCAGAGGAAGGGTATCAACGCGAGTGGCCCGATGAGATCCAAATGTCTGACGAGGTGATTGCGCTGGTCGATGAGAAGTGGAAAAAATACGGTTTTTAATTTTACCTTGCGGAGGAATAGCATAAACTTGACTTTGAACTGCTGTTTAATCGCAAGGAAAATTAGAAAAAGGAAAAAACCATGCAAGAAACGATTTACGATGTTGCGGTAATTGGCGCGGGACCTGCTGGTGCACAAGCGGCGGTTTCAGCGAGCCATCAAATGCGGCATGTTTTGGTGCTGCACTCAGGGAAGGTGAGTTTTAGTCGTGGGCGCGCTTACTGGTCGAAGTCCGTAGAAATTGAAGACGCGCCGGTCTTTCCCGGTATCATCGGACCTCACTTTGCGAAAGAACTCATGAAATGGATGGAAAGCCGACCTGTCGTCGATTTCATGCTGGGTTCGGAGAACCGCAAGACAGGCATTGATATACGCGATGGAATGGTCGCGAAACTCACACGGAACGGGGATCTATTTGAACTCGAAGCCTCTACAAAAACGATTAAACAGAATACACCTCTGGGGATGACATCTTTTAAAGCTCGTACCGTCGTCGTTGCCGCTGGGTTTGATGATAAGTGGCCCGATATTGAATTTGAACCCGATGCTGAGCGTTTATATAAGCAGTATGCGACAGTATTTCGCTATGCAGGCAATCGAAAAGGATGGCACGTCTGTATCCGTTGTGATGGACACTTACATGTCAACGAGCATCTCGCACTCCTCGGCGTTGGTGACTATATCTACGAGGCAGCGATTGGTGCGCAAGATTTTACTGATAAAATTACAATTCTAACAAACGGTAGACCGCACGGTATGTCGCCATCTGTGTTGGAGCAGATTAAGGCACGTAAAATTAATATCATTGAGACAAAAATTAAACGGCATATTGGTGAAAAAACGAATCTCTTGGGATTTGAGATGATTGATGGGAACGAATTGTTTTTCCACGGTTTCCTCGTTGATGAAGGACTCATCCCGAATACGAAGTTTCTTGAGGGGTGGGATTATCAGAAAGATGAGGAAGGCTTGATTGTCGCAAACGAGGATATGCAGATGTTGGATAGCAATGGGGTGCCGATTCCCGGACTCTTTGCCGCAGGCGACATCATATCTGGCGAACGAAACCTAATCGCCACTGCGTTCGCACTCGGACAGGAGGCAGGTTTGTCAGCATCAGACTCCTTGCGTCAATGGCATTTCCCACATTAGGAGGCATGCATAGGAATAATGCAAAACGAGCAGAAAGATACCGTCTATATTATTGATACGCACGCCGAAATATTTCGGGCTTATTATGCAATTCGTAGCGGATTGACGAGCAGCATCACCGGTGAGGCGACACACGCTGTATTCGGGTTCGCTGGCACACTTATTAGGATCTTGACGCAACTTCAGGCAAAATATGTCGTCGCGGCGATTGATACACCCGGTGACACGTTTCGCAATGAGCTGTATTCGGAATACAAGGCGAATCGCTCGCCGGCACCTGATGATCTGGTAACTCAGATTCATCGCATTCTGGAGTTGCTTGAGGCATTTGGTATCTTAACGCTCGGTAGACCTGAATTGGAAGCGGATGACATCATCGCCTCTGTCACTCAGGCAATACTTGACGATCCAGAGGCATCTGATGTTGATGTCAGTATTATTTCTAAAGACAAAGACCTTGAACAGTTGCTCGGCGATCGGGTCACGATGCTGGATCTCCATAATGATAAGATTATCGATGTTCGGTCGCTGTGGGAGACGAAGGGCATAAAACCTTCCGAGGTTGTTGATGTTCTCGCCTTGATGGGGGATACTTCGGACAACGTACCGGGTGTTGAGAAAATCGGCTTGAAAACGGCGGCACAATTGATTCGGCAGTACGGTTCCATTGAGGGTATTTTTGAGAACATTGATGAGATTAGAGGTAAACGGCGCGAAAATTTGGAGAAGGCACGTTCACAACTCGACCTTTCACGAGAACTTGTAACCTTGAAGCGATATGCTCCATTGGACTTCTCCATAGAGCAAGCGCGAGTCAAACCGCTTGACCTTCAGAAAATCCTCCCACTGTTTCAAGAGTTAGAACTCAAGCGTTATGAACAGGTTGTGACGGAGATCGCCGGTGGAAAACCTGCCTCAGCTGCTGCACCTATGCCTACTACGCGTAAGGAACGTGTTGCGGAATTAGCGCAGAAGACGGATGCCATTTTGGATAAAGGCGACTACGGGACCGCTGAAACAGGGAACTATTCGGCGATCGTTACGCTTGACCAACTGAAAGATCTCGTTGATACGCTATCAGCGCAGGAGATTATTAGTTTTGATACTGAAACGGATGGCTTGGAACGTGAGGCGATGCTGTGTGGGTTAAGTTTCTCATGGAAACCGAAGCAAGGTGTTTACGTGCCGGTTCGTTCGCCTCAACCTGAAGATCATTTGGACACAGATACCGTGCTTTCGGTGCTTAAGCCGATTCTGGAGGATCCCGCGCTACCGAAATGTGGGCATAACCTGAAATTTGATGCCGGCATTCTTATCAGGAACGGTGTTAAACTCCAAGGTGCTGTTTTCGATACGCTGCTCGCAAGTCAATTAGTTGACGCGCGGACCCCCTCCCATAACCTTGATACGTTGGCGTTGCTCCATTTAGAGCACAAAATGATTTCTTTTCAGGAGCTAACGACGGATTCAGGCAATGCGACACCTGCTGACGCAGCGACAGACTTGGGTGAACTGTTTGAGGTGGAAGAAGGACAGCAGAAAACAATTGATGAGGTGCCGTTGGAACAAGCCACAATTTATGCTGCAGAGGATGCTGACATTGCTCTCCGACTCCATCATTTCCTTACGCCAAAACTTGATGAGATGAGTATCACGGCATTAGCACGTGATATAGAATCACCGCTCGCGCCTATTCTCGCTGAAATGGAATATAACGGTATCGTTTGCGATAAGGAGGAACTCAAACGCCAAAGCATTGTGATTAGCGAACTTGTTGATTCTCGGCAAAAGGAGATTCACGAAATTGTCGGATATCCGTGTAATATTGATTCACCGAGGCAACTCGCGCAAGTGCTGTTTGATGAACTTGGTTTCAAACCCGTGAAACGGACGCGGGGTGGCAAAATTTCTACAGATGTGACTGTGTTAGAGGCACTCTCTCTGAGAGAGGATATCAACGATCCGAAGACCAGTGTTCCGCGCTTAATAATTGAGTATCGTCAATTCCGTAAGTTACAGAGTACATATCTCGCTCAACTCCAGAATGCTGTTGACCCAAAAACAGAGCGTATCCACACACACCTCTATCAGTTAACAACTGCCACAGGACGTTTGAAGTCCGACCACCCGAATCTACAGAACATTCCTGTCCGAACTGAAATTGGAAGACAATTGCGACGTGCTTTTAGAGCACCAGATGGGTATCAGTTAATCTGTGCAGATTATTCACAGATTGAACTACGCATCCTCGCGCATTTTAGCGAAGATGAAAGTTTAATCGAGACATTCACCCAAGATTTGGATATTCATACAGCAGTGGCTTCACAGGTGTTTGAGGTACCGGCTGCATCGGTTACGCGCGAACTTCGCGATAAAGCGAAAACTATTAATTTTGGCATCATTTACGGGGTTTCGCCAACAGGTCTTTCACGTCGGATTAAGGGGATGCGTGTAAAGGAAGCGGCGGCACTTATTGATGATTATAAAACGCGTTTTCCGGGGATTGATCGTTTTCTGCAGCAGTGTGTCCAACAGGCATCGGATCATGGGTATGTTAGCACGCTCACCGGCAGGCGACGTGCAATTCCTGAAATCTATGCCACTAACCGAAGTCGGCGAAGTCTCGGCGAACGGTTGGCAATCAATACTGTGGTGCAAGGTTCTGCTGCAGATTTAATGAAGGCAGCGATGGTACACGTGCAGCGTCGTATTGATAAGGATAGACTGCCCTTGAAAATGCTTCTACAAATTCATGATGAATTAGTGCTTGAAACGCCGGAGGTACTCGCGACAGAGCATGCCGCAATTGTCTGTGAGGAGATGGAGAATGCGATGTCGCTTCGGGTACCGCTTCGGACAGAGGCAGGAATCGGGGATAATTGGATGACAGCGAAGTGATAGATTCTCGAATGAATTCAAGGGTTTGTGGCAGAAAAGAAATAAAATTATCCAATAAATGAAATTAATATTGACAAGTCATATAAAATGTGATATAATTTAATGTAAATCTAAGGAAAATGTGGATAATGTCCGCTGGCAAAGTTACGAGTAGTGTTTTGACAGTTTTACGGTTTGGAACCGAAACATACTCATTGTAAGTGTGACAAGGCTTCCAAAGAGAGATTGATGAGAGTTAATTTTTGCCAATCTTTGCAATTTGGACATTGCGTGCAATGTCCGGCTACGCTTGCTGCCAAATTTCTGCCTTTGAAAATGCTGACAGTGCTCAGTTTTCTCATTTTCCCGTATTTCTATACCCTATTCCGGTTTTTTGAGAGACTCGGTTCGCGTGAATGTGCCGTTTGTCTTCGTGATGCTTGGTTAGGGGACATATAATTTCTAAAAGGAGAAACGAGATGAATATCTACGTTGGCAACGTGCCTTATGCGGCCACGGAAACCGACCTCGAAGAACTCTTCGGAGAATATGGTCCGGTTGCAACTGCTACGATTATCCGTGACCGGTACGATGGTCGCTCTAAAGGGTTTGGCTTCGTTGAGATGGAAAACCAAGAGGATGGCGAGCGAGCGATAGAAGCATTGGATGGTCAAGATATGATGGGACGTCCGCTGAAAGTCAACCCTGCGCGCCCTCGCGAGCAACGCCGAGAGTCCCGCGGTCGGTATGACGACGCGGACAGGGGAATGTAGTCTATTTTGTAACCATTTCAGTGTGATTCCATCTACTTAAACAGTTGGAGTTGGATTGGAAAATACCGCGATGGGATGCGAACAGTTTTTGTGTCCTGTTGCGCTTATGAATTTTGCCCCGGTTTTAGGATTTGTTTATTCTAAACGAGTCTTGAACCGGGGTTCATCCATTTAAATTGACATCGGACAGGTTGGGGATACGGCGATCAATGCCGCTCCCGCAGCCCGTCCTGTGCTGGCATTACTTAATATTCTTTCCGCTTGAGGATGCCCCAAGTTACTGCAATTTTCCCAGCAGGTTCTACTGCAACGCCTAAGGCAGTCAAGCCATTATTCATAACATCAGCAATATCGGCATCCGTCAAAGGTGCGTGGAAGAGACCGACTTCGTCCATTGCCCCTGTGAACCAATTGCCAGTACCGTCCCAAACGCCACATCCCCCGATATTCACGTTGAAATCGGATCTGCCATGATTGGGCCAATTCCCGTTTACTGTCGTTGCATTACCATCGATGTAAACCTTCGTGAATTCTTGGGTAGCGACAGCAGCGACGTGGTGCCATTCACCGGGTGGATGCTCGTATGGATTCTCGTTACCACCAGCAGTCGGGGTCCATAGCATAACAGCACCAGGATTAATAAAACCGAATTCCGGTGAATCGTTCTGTCCTATCAATCCGATACGATTCTCTGTGATATTCCCTGGTTTCACCCACGCAACGACTGTGAATTCACGCACACCGTTGAGGAGTTTTTTGTTTGTATTGACACAATTGCCTACGCCGTCAAATGCTAAGGCACTACCGAACCGTCCGTCCACCCAAATGGGTGCGTTGACAATCGTTCCATGGTTATTGTTTCCTGAGGAGTCCAGCGCGTCGCTTCCGTCCGCTTCGTCGAACAGCCAGAGACCGACGACACTGCTCGGGTCAATTGCGGCACTACTGTTGTTCACAGCAACGAGACTAATCACCATCAGCCCTAAACTAAACAGGATAAATGTTAAAGCATTAAATTTCATTTGAATCCTCTCACTTTCTTTAGAGATTTGCCGCGCAGCAACGCGGACTGTTTCGTGGCACGACTCCACTGTCTGTCAAACTATCAGCGCATGTTGATCGCGTGGTGTTCCACGCAAGGTTAGAAATGGAAGTTAAATATATTTTGACATATTTTGCATTAAAATGCAAGTTTTTTTTATAGCAACGCTATTTTGCCATTGTAGCATACATGCATAGAAATTATCAAACGAAATTAATTCTGAACCCTCGAACATTTGTTTCACCGAATTTCCACGCCAACTGCTTTGCGAACCTTCGCCAGAATCGGTCCCGCGATATCGCGTGCTTTTTCCGCTCCTTTTTCGAGTATTTTGTCCAACTCATCAGGATTGTCCATTAACGCATTATACCGATCGCGTTGCTCAGAAAAGGTAGCCTCCAGTAATGCAAATAATTCCTTTTTCATCTCACCATACGCGAGCCCACCTTCAAGATAGAGTTTCCGCTTTGCTTCAACGGCATCAGCATCCGCGAGGTGCCGATAGATCGCGAAGACGTTACATTCATCCGGGTCTTTTGGCTCTTCTGGACGCTTGGAATCGGTTACAATGCGCATGACTGGTTTGCGTACTTGGTTAGAGGGTGCGAAGATTGGGATGACGTTGTTATAACTTTTGCTCATTTTTCTGCCATCGATTCCGGGGATAGTCATCACCTCTTCCCGAATTACAGCTTGCGGGATTACCAAGACATCGCCGTAATTGCCGTTGAAAGTCAAGGCAATATCGCGCGTAATTTCGAGGTGTTGTTGCTGATCAAGCCCGACTGGCACGATGTGTGTTCCGAAAAGCAGAATGTCTGCTGCCATCAAAACCGGATAGGTGAAGAGTCCTGCGTTAATGTTCTTATCCTCTTCACGACCCTCAGCGATATTGTCATCAACAATCGCTTTGTAGGCGTGTGCGCGGTTGAGCAAGCCCTTTGTTGTGAAACAGGACAACACCCAGGCCAACTCGAATACCTCTGGGATGTCTGACTGACGGTAGAAAATCACCTCATCAGGGTTTAATCCCAATGCTAACCACGTCGCAGTCGCTTGATAAGTTAAATGTGTCAGCTGCTTCTTATCCCTTACGGTGGTGAGCGCGTGATAATCTGCTATAAAGTACAGTGCTTGAAAATCCTTCGCGAGCTCCAATGCCGGTTTGATCATGCCGAGATAATTCCCGATGTGCGGCTGTCCTGTCGGTTTGATTCCGGTTAATGTAATCTGTTTCAATTCCCTTTCGTCCTCCTTTTTGTATCTTAATTTTATTGTAACCCGCTTGGACTTATATATTCAATCAAACCTCTGAATTACAACGGAATCGCCCGACTTTAATTCCAAGCCTTCTTTAGCATTCCCACCATTGATAGCAATTTCTAACAACCCTGAGCTTCCGATGATTGCCAGAGGTTTGCCGATGCCAGATTCAGCATAAGCACGGTTCAGCCGATTAAGTCTCGCACTGCCAACTCTGATTTCGTAAATAGACATCTCTCCGGTAGACGCGCTTTCTAAGCGACCAATTGCGGTTTCCGATATGTTTGTTATTGCATTCCCGAATCTATCAATTTTAACAATTTGCCCTGTCAGTGTATGACCGGAGAATTCCGGCACTTGAATCGGTAGTTGAACCAAGGTTTGCGCCGGTGGACCGATGTCATCAAGCCGGACGCCGAGCGATAGATGTGCCGCGACGGGAGCGAAAATATCTCTGCCGTGAAATGTGTTGCTGACTTCTGACAGATAGTACGCGCTGTTTTGAATCGCCACTGTATCTACGGGTTGTTTCTGTTCGTTCTCAACGTTTTGCAATAGGTAGCTCAGCACGCCATTGTCGGGACAAACGAAAAATGCGTTCTCTGTGTGGCAAACTATCGCTTGTCGATCACTCCCTACCCCCGGATCAACTACGATGATATGAATCGTTCCTTCCGGGAAGTAACTGTGTGCCGCATAAATTGAGAAAGCCGCTTCGTAGATATCTTGTGGTGGGATAGTGTGTGTGATGTCAACTACCCGGGCATTCGGATTAATGCTGAGGATAACACCTTTCATGATTCCGACATAAGCATCGCTTGTGCCGAAATCAGTTGTTAGCGTAATGATACGAGGACGTTCATTCATTGGTTACAGGTTTGCTTGCATCCACGTAAAACTTTTTCTTTGACCTGTTCCGTCGTTTTCTCTACCTTCATATTCGCAGCACCAGACACCATCATAGCCTGATTCTCTCAGGCAGCGAATCGCTTTTGCGAGATCTATCTCACCCTCACCGAGTGCCTCGCCGCGGTAATCGCCCCGTGAGCCTGTTCCGTCTTTCAGGTGTGTGTGCAATGTGTAAGGCGCGACGATTTCGTAATATCTGCCCACGGTTTCCAAATCGTGACCCGCCCAACGGTAATTCATTGTGTCCATATTCGCACCGACATATTTGGAACCGACACGTTCAAAGAGTTCTACTTGTAAGTCACCGTCGTTTGTAACGATGCCGTGGTTGTCCACTGCCAAGGAGACCTCATCACGTTCAACGAATTCAAGGCAACGTGTCAGACATCCAGCCATTGCTTCAACCCATCGACTTTCTGGGACAGCATCTTTCGCGGAACCACCTTCAGTGCGAAGAACCGAGGTGCCGAGGCGTTTGGCAAGTCCTGAGATGCGCTCCATCCGTGTGACTTGGGAGCGAATGGCTTCCTCTTCCAACACAACGAAATCGTTCCCGGCAGCAAGCGCGGAGACTTGCAAGCCGTAACCTTCAACCTGTGCTCTCACGGTTTCCGCATTTTGTTCAGGATTGGCGGTATCCGAGTTCCATACGTCGCTAATTTGTAATTCGACGTAGTTGAACCCTGTTTCACTCGTAAATTTCAGAAAATCGTCAAGTGATTTACTGGCGTAGTTATAATGAATAAGTCCTAATTTTGACATAAATTTATCTACTCCTCTTTGAGTGCCCGGATCCCATAAGAGCAGTTACAAATTGCTCTTACCGTGTGTGCCGAACCGCTGACTACTGATATATGCCTGCTGACCACTAAAAAAGACTTGCATCTTTAAAGGTGTTACGCTATAATACCTTTACTGAGGAACAAGTGTCAAGCAATTTTTCACTTTACTATAGCAAGTTTTGGCTTGCAAACTTCGTGGGAAAATGGATAACCGATTAGGACAAAAAATAATGGAGAACTATAGTCGTTTTACGGACCCCAAACTGCCTGAAATCTATGAAAAGGTCAAGTCGGAACAACGACTCTCCTTTGAGGACGGGGTTTCGCTTTATGAAAGTCCAGATATTACAGGGGTTGGATTTATAGCAAATCATGCCCGTGAACGTCTAAATGGAAACGTCGCTTACTATAACATCAACCAGCATATTGATTATTCAAATGTCTGTATTCTGCACGCTCGGTGCCATTTTTGTGCCTTTGCCCGGAAGAATATGCAAACGGAAGGGGCATGGGAAATGAGTGTTGATGAATTTCTGGACAAGGCGATGTATTCTATAGAGCATGGATGCACTGAGATTCATAGCGTTGGTGGACTACATCCTAAGTTGCCTTTCGATTACTACTTAGACATGATCCGCGGGCTCAAGGAACGGATGCCACAGGTACACCTCAAATTCTTCACGGCTGTTGAAATCCACCACTTTTCGCGTATCTTTAAAATGTCGATAGAAGAAGTTTTGACGGAATTGCGGGAAGCGGGTTTGGATTCGTTACCCGGCGGTGGTGCTGAAATATTTGCGGAAGAAACGCGCGAGAAGATTTGCCCGGGAAAACTGAGTGCAGAAGGATGGCTGGAGGTTCATGGCATCGCACATCGTCTCGGTATTTCCACAAATGCAACGATGCTTTACGGGCACCTTGAGACAAACGAAGATAGAGTAGATCATTTCATTCGGTTGCGGGAGCAACAGGATAAATCCGGTGGTTTCGTGACGTTCATTCCACTTGCGTTTCACCCTGCTAACACTCGCATGGCGTATCTACCATCAACGACGGGTCTGACCGATCTTCGGAACATCGCTGTTGCACGTTTGATGCTTGATAACTTGCCACACATAAAAGTTTACTGGATTATGACCGGCTTGAAAACAGCACAGGTCGCACTCCGTTTCGGGGCTGATGATATTGATGGCACCGTAACCGAGGAAAAAATCACACACATGGCGGGAGCAGACACGCCAGAGGCGGTTTCTGTCTCGACACTCACACACCTCATTGAGGAGGCTGGCTTCGTGCCTGTTGAGCGTGATACGCTTTACAATGAGATCATTCGAGAGGGGAATCGGTGGTACAGAAAAGCCGCTTAAGGGTTGGTGCGGTCTCGTTCCTAAACACTAAACCGCTTATTCATCCGATATTGAACGAGGAAATCCAAACGGATATTGAATTCAGTATTGATACTCCGAGCCGTCTCGCGTTATCCTTAAGTAGGGGTGATATTGAGGTAGGATTGATCTCGACTATCGAATATTTTCGAGCGAATCCTTCGCATGCGTCTTACTGTATTCTACCTGATATATCAATTGCGTCTCACGGAAGCGTCCAAAGTATCCAACTCTTCAGTCGCGTTCCAATTCCAGAGATTCGACGTATTGGACTCGATACGAATTCGCGCTCCTCTATTGCGTTGTTAAAAATTCTACTCGCTGAGAAGTATCAAATCTCTCCAGCGTTCACAACGTGCAGACCGACAGTAAATCCAAAGACTGCCCTTCAGGATCGCCAAGATCCACCTTTTGATGCGGTCCTCCTGATTGGGGATCCAGCTCTCAGGCATCTGGGTTCAACGGAATATAACTTAGATCTTGGTAAGGCGTGGTATAAGTTAACCGGTTTACCCTTTGTCTACGCTTGTTGGGTTGCCCGGACAGAAGCGCAGCTTGGTAATTTACCGAAGGTACTCCTCGAATCAAAAGCACGTGGTATCGCACGAATCCCGGAAATCGCACGGATTGAGGCGCGGAAGCTTGGTTTGTCCGAAACGCTTTGTCGCGATTATTTACAACATCACATCAAATACGACTTAGATGAACCTGCGATCAAAGGTCTTGAATTCTATTATAAGTATGCTGTGAAGAACGATCTTGCGCCACCGTGTCGTCGTCTGTCTTTTGCGTCCAGTTGAAAGGGGTCGGAAAATGGAAACCGCTGAAGAAACTACTCGCGATACAGAGTTTGCAAAGCAGTTTGAAGATTATCTGAAAAGTTGTGGACTTCGTTTGACCCAAAAGCGATTGGACATCTTAGACCAAGTCTTTGACTATCCGGGACATTTTCAGACAGAAGACCTCTTGGTTCAGATGCGTCGAAACGGTTACCTTGTGTCGCGTCCGACGATCTATCGGACATTGCCGCTGCTGGTGAGAAGTGGATTGTTGACAGAATTCATTGACGCGCAGAAGAACACTCGCTATGAGAGTATTCATTCACTTCGGGAGCATGCGCACCTTATTTGTTTGCGGTGTAGTCAGATTGTTGAGTTTAAAGAACCGCAAATTGATGCTTTGCAAAAGTCGGTGTGTGAAGCGCACGGCTTTAAAGCGGTACGCTTCCGTAATGAGATCATCGGTTACTGTGCTGAGTGCCAAGCAGAATTAGAGCCAAGGACACCTGATGAAGCCGACGAAGCTACTGCTTGAGTCGACTCCACGTTGTGGTTAGCAATCCATCCGGATGCACTGGTAAAGTTTTTTCATCCGCTTTTTCATAATCCTCATCGGTGGGTTGATACTCTAAGTCACTGGACCAGCAAAAAACGTCGTACTGAACTTGGAGCGAACTTTGCCGTGTCCATATCATCATGACGTTTTCACCGTCCTGTAATTTGTTGACTGTGCCACCATCCTGTCCAAAATCGCCTGTCCGCATCCATGCCCATGCGGGGACGTTTTCTTCAAAAATGATGTGATCTGGACGGACAAAAGCGGGTGCTACCTCTGGAATTTTAGCACCATCGTCACCCAAAACCCATAACCAATCTGAGTGATTGCTCGGATTTATGAGCCGTCCGATAAACCGCCAGTCTCCTGCCTTTCCACCGGCACGACTGATGTCGAACGTATAGAGTAACCAACCTTGTCCACCGACATTCGTGACAATATCACCGAATGCACCGTCAGCGGGGTCTACCGCTTTTTCACCTTTACCCAATTTATAGACATCCTCGGAATCTCGATCGTCAAAGGCTTCCGCCTCAAACCATACCTGTTCTCCCTTTCCATTCTCCGAGACCTTGAATTCTTCCACGGCAAAGCTTGCGAGCGGCTGTATCAGCAGAAGGCAGAGGGCTAAGCAGAGCGTTAATTGACATTTTTGGAGCATTGTGCATCCTCCCGTATGTTGGTGGGATTCCTAACCCCACCAAATAGAATAAAAAACGAAATCTGGACAATTTTTGAGGATTTCAGTTAGATAGTGGCACGTGAATTAGCGGTAACTTTCCTAACCACGCGGCACAGTATCAATTGCAAGAATGATAGCATATTTCACCGAAAGCATCAAGCAAGATTTCCCAATCTTGCTTGACCTGTTAGGTTATCTGGACATGCTCACTTTTGACAATGTTCTTGATATGCGTATAGGATGCGGGTTGCACGAGTTCAACGGTTTCGGGGGAAAGTCGATTCATCACCTCAGGTGGAAACGGGACCCTATATTCCCTTGCATCTTGGAAAAATTGTGTTGTGTAACGCAAGATGATAAATCTCCGATACCGGTCCTTCGGTTTCCAGATGAGGACCCCATGCGTCAGCAGTTCGGACAGGACAATGGCATCACCAGCACGCGCTGTCACATTAACTAAGGCGGGATGAAGTTCATCGGGTGGATCCTC
>JAPOOP010000268.1 GCA_026713385.1 Candidatus Poribacteria bacterium
CAGCGTATATCCGTCAACACATGCGCATGACGCTCCAACCGATCGATGCCCCGCCGACTGCTACAGAACTCCTTCAAATTGTCGGTCAACTCGATTCCGAGGATATGTTGATGTTTTCGAGCGACTATCCGCACTGGCACTACGATTCTCCCGATGAAGCCTTCCCTTCGCAGCTGCCTCAATCGTTGGCGCGCAAAATCCTATCCGAAAATGCGAAGGAATTCTATAGTCTTTAGTCCGATACATCCCAAAGCGATAAGTATAGTTTCCTAACTGCACCGGGTAAATTGTAGGTCGGGTAGAACGAAGTAAAACCCATGGGTGTCGATTTAGGGTTTTCGGGGTCCCGTAGGTTGGGTAGAGCGGAATAGAAAACAGGGATGTGAGGGTTCCAAATGCCCGTGAAATCCGACCTATCGGTATATCCACTCATGAACGCAGCGAAACCCAACTTCATATCGTCAGAGTGCCCGAAACTGCGAAGATGTTGGGTTTCACTCGGTGTTTGTTGGATGTAGGTGATATGGAGCAGACTTGATTTTTAGGTTACTTTTCAGGATTTTGGTGGATTCCGTTCAACCCAACCTACGCTGCTGCATTGACCTTTTTTCTTGACATCTGAACAAAATTTTATATAATGGGAAAAATTAAACTTATTAGTCTGTGGGAAAATTTTCGGTAAACTTGTGCTGCAACCGAATTTTTTGAAAGGAATGATTTGTTAAACTATGGCACTCAAGGAACATATTAACGATATACGCGAGCGTTTAAAACAAAATATTTTTAAAAGTGAAACAGCAGTTCGTCAAGGCATTGTAGATCCACTTCTTAGAAGTTTGGGTTGGCCAACGGAAAATACTCTGGTTGTCTTTCCTGAATATCCCGTCGGGAGCGGGCATGTGGACTACGCACTTTGCCATCCTTCGTCAACACCTCGCGTCTTCATTGAGGCGAAGCAGGTTGGTAACATTAAAGGGGCAGAGGAACAATTGTTTGGATATGATTCTCGCATTAGGGTGCCAATCGCCGTCCTGACCGATGGTCGGGAATGGCAATTTTTTCATCCAACGGGAGAAGGGACATGGGCAGAGCGTAAGGTCTGCGAGTTGGATCTCATTACAGGAGATAGTGGGGAAAATGCCGAATGGCTTAACAGATACTTGAATTACGCGTCAATACAGACGGGTGAATCTATTGAGGCGATCAAGAAAGACTATGAGAAGATTGTTCAGCAAAGACAGGTTGCAACACGGTTACCAGAAGCGTGGGGCAGATTGGTGGAGGAAGCTGATGAGTTTTTACTGCATGCAGTAGCAGAGAAAACCGAAAGTCTGTGTGGATATAGACCCACCGATGAACAGGTACTGGATTTCCTGAAAAGTCTAAAAAGGAAAATTGGTCCCGATAACGGTAAGCATCGTTCAAGTCGAAATCCAGGTCTTTTCGTTACCATGCCCGATGGAGAAGAAATTAACCATAAAGTTTCAGCAATTACTTTTGCTGAAGTTATTGAAAAATTAGGAATAGAGCGAGTAAGAAATCTTAACAAAGTATATATCATCCCTATCATATCAACTTCTAAGCATCACACATACAATCAGCACAAGTCCGGACGGTATTATATAATGACCCACTGTGATACAAAAACGAAAAAAAGACTTCTTGAAGAAATTGCTTCGGATCTTAGTGTCCAATTGAGAGTAGAGATAATTGAGAAATCATAAAGTAGTCGGATAGACAGGCGATGTAACTCGAAAATCTATGGACGTAAAGCACCCACCAAGAAAACCGCCTAAATTCATCGGAATACTCCTCTTAATCCTACTTTGCATCCAATCAACAAGCATCGCGCAAGACGATGCTGTTCCGAACGCCCCGCCGACGCTGACCGCTGCAAAACTAATAGGCACACCACCGCGCATAGATGGTGATCTTGACGAAGACACATGGCAACAAGCACCCGTTGCAACCGGTTTCGTGCAACTCCTACCAGACGAGGGAAAACCAGCGACTGAGCGTTCCGAGGTCCGTGTTCTATATGGCGACGATGCACTCTATGTCGGGTTCCGCGCTTATGATACAAATTCAACGGCAATTGAGGGACAACTGACACGGCGCGACAGGGAGTCCTTCTCCGCTTGGGTTCACGTGGCAATCGACTCATACAACGATAAACGCACTGCTTTCCAGTTCGGTGTGAATCCGAGAGGTGTCAAACAAGATACATACCGTTATGACGACACCCGACGAGATCCAGATTGGAATGCCGTCTGGGACGTGGCAACCATTGTCGATGAACACGGTTGGACAGCGGAGTTCCGCATCCCCTATACCCAACTCCGTTTCCCCCATACTGAAAAGATGATCTGGGGTATCCAGTTCACACGCGATATCGCACGTAAGAAAGAACTCGTTTATTGGGCACCGCTCTCCAGCCAAGAAAGCGGAACCGTCTCCAAGTACGGAACGCTTCGCGGGTTAAAAGACATTCAGTCACAATGGCGATTTGAAGTTGCTCCGTATTCACTGGGACGGTTTCAGCGAGCCAGCGGTGTGTTGTCATAGATCTCATGGAAAGATTGCGTAAGTCCTATTAAATTATAATCAAGGAGACCTACGAAGGTGAACAATCTACGAAATCTTCCAAATTTCGCTTAATTTCTTAAAACTGAATGCCTCTGCCGAAACAGAAATTGGACTTGACAACTCTCATACAATCTGTTATACTTGCTTAAAATATGCAAATTCAGTCTAAAGGTATACTCACCTATATTACGCCAAGCGGA
>JAPOOP010000456.1 GCA_026713385.1 Candidatus Poribacteria bacterium
GGTGCGTTCGGCGCGCTCGCCAATGATGTAACCAGTATCTACTGGAACCCTGCAGGGATAAGCCAACTCGAAAAAACCAGTTTTTCAGACACGCATACCGTCTGGCTTGCCGATGTCCGTTATAACTATTTGGCGTTCGCCACGCCGATAAAAAATATCGGCACCTTGGGCGCGAGTGTTACATTCCTCAATGTCCCTGATACGGAGATTACTACGCTGGCAAAACCCGATGGTACGGGTCTCTGGTATTCGGCTTATGATACCGCTGTCTCGTTGGCGTATGCCCGACAACTTTACGAACAGGAATCCGGCGTTAAGTTGTCTGTCGGTATTAATGCGAAATACATCCACCAACAGATCCATCGGGAAAGTGCCAAAGGGGTTGCTATTGATGTGGGAACCTTATACCATACCGGTTGGCAAAGTCTACGAATTGGGATGTGTTTCTCGAACTTTGGACCGGAGATGCGCTTCGGCGGTCCCGATTTGGAAAGCGGTGCTGAGGTTGCAGGGGACCCAAGGATAGCGGACTACCGTCCGTTTCCTGACACAACGAATCCGGCACAAAAAACGGAGTTAGAGACGATTGAATTCCCATTACCCTCGAATTTTCGGCTCGGACTCGCCTATGATATTATTGATTCTGGTAGCAATCTCCTCACCCTCGCACTCGATGCCAACCATCCCAACGACAACAATGAGCGGGTGAACATTGGTATGGAGTATTGGTACAAAAAAATGGCAGCAATTCGGGGCGGTTACAAATTCCGATTGGGAGAAGACCGCGTGGACGATGAGGAGGGGCTTACACTCGGCTTGGGTATCAACTTGAACCTTGGCAGGAGAGTCCTTTCTCTCGATTATGCTTACGCTGACTTCGGACGCCTACAACAGGTTCACCGAGTGAGTATGGGATTACAGTTCTAAAAGCGCAGCTGTACAGACAGAAGGATTAATTATGAACGGTGTCGCGAGCCGAAAATCGCGGGAGAGAAAATGAAAACGCAGACTTTTACAGCAAGCATTACGCAAGAAGACAAGTGGTTTATTGCACAATGCTTAGAGGTAGATGTTTCCAGCCAAGGTAAAAGTGAGGGTGAGGCAATTAACAATCTTAGAGAAGCGTTAGAACTCTATTTCGAGCCGCCTCGTCCAACCGTGATGCCAAAGATCCGCAAATTCGAGGTTAACATCGGTTCTAATGAAGCCACTTCCCTATCGGCAGATTAAACGCAAACTCGAAAAAGCAGGGTTTAGGATAGTTCATCAACGCGGCAGTCATGTAAAATTTGTCCGTGAGAGCGAAGGTGAAGTTCGCACGGTGATGGTCCCAAATCACCGTGAAGTCCGGATTGGAACATTGCGAACTATTTTACGCCGGGCAGGTCTAACACCCGATGAATTTGACCAACTTTAACCATTTTACTACTGGGGGCATTACACCGAACACGAGGACACCAAATATGACAGACAAACCGAATATTGTTTATCTCTTGGCCGACCAGATCCGTGCGTGTTCGTTGCCCGTATATGGCGATACACAGATCGAAACACCGCACATCGACCGACTCGCGCAGGAAGGCACTGTTTTTTCAAATGCAATCGCTACCGCGCCCGTCTGCACCCCCTACCGTTCTATGATGCTCACCGGACGGCATCCACAGACAACCGGGCATCTCATTAATTTCGTCAGAACCCGACACGATGAAATTGGACTCGGTGACGTTTTCAGCAGAAACGGTTATCGGACAGCGTGGGTCGGAAAATGGCATCTCCAC
>JAPOOP010000368.1 GCA_026713385.1 Candidatus Poribacteria bacterium
CGGCGAAGATGACGATGAGGCATTAGGATTGCACGGCAGAGCCTCGTATATCCCTGCCAAGAACGTTTGGGTGGACAGTCGATGGGAAGGACAGCGCTATATGCTATGGGCGCAGGGCAAAGTAAGAGAAACCGCCGCTTTAGGTGAAAATCTCTCTCGCACACGTAGAATTTGGACCGAGTTAGGTTCGCGTACATTGCACGTTGAAGATATTGTCGAAAACTTGGGATACCAAGATTCGCCACACATGTACCTCTTCCATATTAATGTTGGATTCCCAATCCTTACCCAAGATAGTGAGCTACTTGCACCCTCCTCTCAGGTCACCCCGCGTGACGAACACGCTGCCGCAAACTTGAATAATTATAATCTCTGTGAACCGCCAACTGTCGATTTCCAAGAACAAGTTTTCTATCACGAAATGGAACCAGATGTTGATAATCACATCCACGTCGCGCTTGTAAATCGCAATTTTAACAATAAGCAAGGCATCGGCGTATCGGTGCGTTACCACAAGACGCAATTTCCTCACTTTGTTCAGTGGAAAATGTGTGGTGAAGGAAACTACGTCTTCGGTTTAGAACCATCGAATTGCGGAGTAGAAGGTAGAGCAAAGGAACGTGAACGTGGTGCTCTACAATATATTGAACCCGGCGGTCGCAGGCACTATGAAGTCGAAATCGGTGTATTGGCTTCCAATGCTGAGATTGATGCACTTCAAGAAAAAATCTCGAAAACCCAAAATTAATATCATAAATCTGGTGAGAATGTGCCGATAGGGTATCCTACACCCCAGGAGAAATTGACAATGAAGAGATGTTTGTCTTTACCCCTTATTGCGTTAGCGTTACTGGCAACGTTTGTATTCGTTGGTTGCAGCGCGAAAAAGACCCCTCCAGTCCCAACTGCCACTGAAGTCCCCATAGTCCAACAAGAATCAGAGGAAAAACACGAAGAATCAGACGCTGTAGAGAGCGATCTTGATGAACACGACGAATCGTCGGAGGAAGCACACGAAAAGCCACACGCGGCTGAAGAGGAAACACATCGTAAAGTTGAACCTGAAGAAGCAATGCCAATGGTGGAGATCCCAGGCAGCAGTGTGCTACATTTGATACCAGAACAGACAGCAGGGATTATTTATTGTCCGAGTTTGGATGAGTTAGACAATCGAGTTAACATGTTAGCGATGGACTTGATGCCGACCGCTGAAAATCCGGAAATAATCGCCAAAATTTTAGCAAATACTTTTGGTGCTGGTTTTGAGAGTCTTAGTGAATTGGAGGAGATTGGGCTGGATTTGAATCAAGATTTTGCGATCTTCATGGCCTCTTTGAACCCACCAGATCTTTCCGCAACTGTGCATCTAACAAACCCGGCAGCTATGAAACAGGTGATTGATGCCGAAAGCGAAGGGACTGCTCCCATGGAATATAACGGCGTAACCTATTGGAACGCCGCTGGCGGCGGCGGTAGTTTCGCTATTATAGATAACATTCTCGTTTTTTCTCAGTCCACTGAAGTCTGTGAAAGCGTCATTGATACCTATAAGAAAACAAAGCCTGCTATCACAACCAACCCC
>JAPOOP010000523.1 GCA_026713385.1 Candidatus Poribacteria bacterium
CCATCCGTTCGGTAATTCCCATGTGGGTCGATCGGAAGTCCGGACACTGCCATCAAGGTTTCCAACTTCATCGACGAGGTTATTGCTTCCATCGACGAGTTTGATGTGGAACCCTTGGGTCGGATGTAAGAACGCATCTCGTGGGGAGCTCATCCCAAATTGAGCGGCGAGTGCCGGGTAAACCTTGAAGACACGGGTAGCTCCGAAAAGTTGTCCTTTCGCGTGAGTAGTAGCAGAGTTTCTTCCATTGGCTGAGACGATGAGCACCGACTGCCGTTTCTCGATCGATTTTACGCGTCCACTATTTTTAAAATTAATTGTTCCGGACTGGGGTTCGTTGTTTGCGCGGGGATTGTCGTAGTTTTCAATGATGAGTTTCCATCCAGTACCAGCATCCAAGGCAACGGCCGCGGTCTTAGAAGTATTGGAAAGTTCAATCCACTGGATTTCATCCGTGCCCGCATCTGTAGCGAACATGATTTCGCTAATTGTCACTGTTCCTTGTCTTGGCGTGCCTCCTGTTGGGGTGCCGGTTGCAGCGACACGAAAGGTGTGGGCGGGGGAAGGCGTTGCTATGTTTGCTACCCCACCTGCATCTGCTACAGCCCCCGCCTTGATTTGTACGGTCACCGTCGTAGCACCGGGATCAGGAATGAGCGTTGCGACGTAACCGTTTGTAGCAGGGATCGGGCTGAGCACGCCGATCGAGGCACCGATGACGGTGAGCTCACTGGCAAGCAGCGCGGCACCCGTCTGAAGGGGTTCGTCAAAGGTGATAGTTGCACTATACACACCGCCGCCCACGGGTATGGGGGTAATCGTCGCTACGGGTCCGGTGGTATCCACGGTAAACGTGCCTTTCGGGAAGATATACGAACCGTTAGTCGAGGGTTCCACCGTTATCTGCGTTATGGCTACGCCAGGACGAATTGTCACCGTCCAAACTCTTTTAGCGGCATCAGATGTGAGACTGACAATAGAACCATCGGTGATCTTGATATCCGCCTCTGTCAGTGTAATTGCCGTGCTTGAGGTCAGCGTCACCGTAAACGTCGTGTTGCCACCAATGGACCTATCAGGGGAAATCGTGAGCGGTGGTGCCGCACTCCGAATTATTTCGACCGATTCTATTACAGGGGCGGCGGGGACAGGTACTCCCGGTTGGAAGCCACCGGAAAAAACGGGTAGAGTTTGGGCAGAATTTGCTGGCACTGCTATATTCACCTTACTAACATTCCCCTTAACAGTGATTGTCGTTGTCCACACCGCATTATCTGTACTTGTAAGTGAAGCGGCTGTTGCACCGTTCAGAACTTGAATGTCGTTGCTATCTAAAGCCTGCAGCACAATATCAGTGGCATCAAAGCCGGTTACTGCGGTATTGACAGGATTATTAGTCCCGGGCTCTTTCTGAAATGTGATGGTTAGTGGAAAAGAAACGGATTCAGCCCTGATACCGTATCTTTGTATGCCTACCGTGTTCTCGTCTATCGGGTCAATCTCGTCATCTGCCACCTCATCTGGCACCGACAGCACCGGTGTTACAGCTTCAGTTGCAGGGATTGCAACGAAAGCCAATCCTGCAATAAGCAGCACCGCAAAAACTAAGATAAATTTCAATTTATTAAATAACATTCGTAATTTTCCTCCTTCAAACGAATTCAAGCGCAGGAACATGTTTTGGAGTTTTTTCGTCGGGTTCGGTTTTTAACGCGAATTTTCAAAAATTTCTCTCCTGAAGGGGTTAACGTCATTTCGCTTAAGGGCGTTACGAAAAAATGCGGTAAAAGAAGGATAGTGTGTCAGGCGGGATGTGGTGTGTATAGTGTCTGAATCGCGGATTGGCGCGGATTTTACAGATTTCGCGGATTTTAAGAGTTTTGGTGAGAGGCGTTGTTGTGTATAGCAGGAATGCTATTTCTTATAAAAGTTCACGCCAACGCGTTGAATTTGTTCAATCATAATTGGATTGTCAATTTGATGGAAAATGGAGAGATCAATGGTATAAGGCAGGAGTAGATCGTCTAATTCAGTGTCAATTTGGGAGAGGACGCTGTGTGTTAGTGCTGCACCACAGAGGGTAAGGTCAATATCGGATCCATTTCGATAACCACCAGTGGCACGCGAGCCGTACAAAATCGCCTTTTCCACTTGTGGATAATGGCTGAAAACGCCTCGGATTTTTTCAAGGGTGCGGTCTGATAAACCGTATTTCATAGCGATTGTTCCTGTTTTAGGTGCTCTATTTTCGCGAGTAAGGTCTCAAATTCAGAGAAATATGCATTGAGAACCGCAGAAACAACCTCTTTAGCAACGCTCTCGTTGTAGGTATGCGTTGTTAAATTGCGGTGGCGTATCATTTCCATCCACGCTTCCCCGTTTTCGATTAACCCTTCCTTGAAAGCGGCGCGGGTTGTATCCCTTGAACCATACAGCTTAAATCCTTGTGTCTGAAGAAAATCCTTTAGGGCATTCCACGCTAATTCATGGGTATATTCAAAGCCTTGTATTAATCCTTGTGCTTCCAAGTCCGACAGTTCGCGTTGTTGTGCCAAATCCACCCCTTCTTTCAATCGCAAAAATGCCCTGCGAAAACTATCCGCTCTTTGTATCCAGCGACTGTCTTGATAGTCCATGGTGTGCACTCCGAACAGAATAGCGAGTAAAACTCGCTCCTACAATAAGAGGTTGAGGAACGTAACGGAGAAATAAATCAAGGTTAACTCAGTATTAGAATTGTGCGGGGAAGTTTCCGCGTGCGGCATCCATGACTTCGGCTGTGATTTCATCGTGTCCGTTGTCTTTGGCGAAACTTTCAATCCCCATCTTCGCCATCGGACGGACAAACGCCGGAATTCGCTCCAAGCGTTCGAGTGCCTCCGCTGACCAGCCGGGACCGCTCGGTTCGGCAGGTGCAGCCTCTTCCTGAAATGCGTCCGAGATGACAGCGGTAAAGGGGCATTTGCCGCCTTCAGCGGTTTCACTGGAGCCCATTCCTGGGGAAAACTCGTTCGGCATCGCTTCGGTCTTTCCTGTCTCTAACTGTGAACGTACCATCTGCATCGGCTGTGCCGCTTCGTTGTTTCCACCGAGTTTGAGATCCAAGGATTTTAACATCTGGGTCTCCGATGGATTCAGGAACATGGCGATCTCGGTAAAGCAGTCGGGACATTCAAAGAGTGCTGTCACGGAGCCTTGTTCGGGACGGGTTACGTCTTTAAATTTCATCGCTGTGTCACAGTCTGTACATAAAAATTTCATTTTTTAATTATACCTTGCGGTTCGGTGAGACGAGTAAAGAATTTTACGTGCCTCTCCGTAGAACCGTCCTCCATTTCATTACGGACTACGAATCTCGTAACTAATGTGCCACGAAAGAAGCACAAACTAACAGTTCGTGCTACATTAAAAAAATGCTTGAACTTTTTCAGCCACTTCCATGAGTGCCTTGCTCGCGGGAGCGTCCGGGTATTCATGTAGATACAAAGTCCCGTCGTCACCAGAACGGGCGAGTTTCGGATCAAAGGGGACACTGCCCAAAAGATCCTGCTGGAATGCAGCGTCGGGTGTCTCGCCAGCGGAAAAGAGAGGTTCCTGCTCGCCACAGTGCTGACAGACATAGGATGCCATGTTCTCAACAACACCGATGATTGGCACCTTGAGAATATCTCTCGCCATTGTTACCGATTTTTTGACGATGAACTGCGATACCTCAGACGGGATTGTCACCACAACGACCCCACCAAGATCAGGAATAAGTTCTGCTACATTTGGGAGTCGATCGGTTCCGGGTGGTAGATCCAACAGGAGATAATCCAACTCTCCCCACTCGGTATCGCCGATGAATTCTCGGAGCGCGCTGACCTCCATCGTGCTACGCCACGTGAACGCGTCCTTCTGGGTATGCGCATTCCAAAGCACCGGGGCATCGTCTTCTGCCAAGAGCAGATCCATAGAGATAAGTTTCGTGCCGAGTACGGTAATAGCAGGCTTCACTCCTGCGGGTGTGTATTCCAGCGTAGCGTTACGCACTCCCATTATCTTGGCAAGCGTCGGTCCGTTGATGTCGGCATCGACGACCCCGACAGTGTTACCCTTCAGTGTGAGGGCGGCGGCGAGGTTCGCAGTGAGCGAACTTTTGCCGACTCCGCCTTTTCCGCTCATAATCGCGACGGTGTACTTGACCGAGGCGAGTCGTTTCTGGAGCCGGTTCGCCTGTGCCGTGACTTGCCCGATAATGTTGGAACCGGCATCGCTTGGTAGTTCTCTATAAGTTTTCATTTATGATAGATTTTAGAATTATTTATACATTGTGACCGGTGAGTTTGCGGGCAACCACGAGGGTTGCCCCTACAGAGAACACGCGTTACGCAAACTATTCAAATAGAGATGATATTACTCGGTTGGATAAAAACCACCGATGGCATAGAGTGCCTGATAACTGCGCAGATAGAGCGTCCCGTTTGTAAGAACTGGAGATGCGGCGATGACCTCGCCCATCGAGTTGCTGGCAACGATTTCAAATTCACGTCCCGCCTTTACAACGGTGATAACACCATCGCGAGATGTGAGATAAACAAATCCGTTCGCATAGATCGGCGAGGCGCGATGTCGGTGCCGATGTGTCCGTTCACGATAGAGTTGTTCGCCAGTCTCAGCATCAAGACATATCAGATCCCCGTTTTCTCGACAGAGATAAACTAAACCGTCATGGATGAGTGGAGACGGAACATCTGGTGTACCTTGCTGAAGTTTCCAACGCTGCCATTCGCTGTCCGTAATGTCGCCCTGTGCAGCTGGATCAATGCCCACAACGGGTCCATTCTTCGCTGAGGGAACGACGATAAGTCCCTCCATTGCAACCGGAGAAGCAACGAATCGGAGGGAATAGTTATAACGCTCCTTTGGATTCAAATCACCACACCGCCAGATTTCACTGCCATCCTCAAGACTGTGAGCCGTAACATAGTCTGCGCCGTGTACGACGAGATATTCACGTTCTGAATCACGGTAGAGAATGGGAGAGGTATAGGCGTGTTCACACTCTTCGGTCGCGTCGCTTTTGCGTTTATGTTTCCATACCTCGTTCCCCGTCATCTTGTCGAGTGCCAGCACGAGCCATGCATTGCTGTGGATGAGTTGGATGTAAAGCCGATCCTTGTCAAGCAATGGGGTTGTTGACATGACGAAATAGAGATTAAACCTACCGTACCGGTCAGCAAGATTGGTGTGCCAGACTTGATTCCCATCGAAATCATAGCAGGCGAGGTCTCCGGTACCGAGGAACGCCCAGACATGTTCGCCATCAGTTACGGGAGACGGAGCGGCAGAGTTGCCTTCGCCGCCACGGACGACGCGGTTACCGCGTCCTAAAGTTCGCTTCCAGAGTTCCTCACCATCGGTACTGATACACATCAAGACGAGTGTGTTACCTTCAGCAGAAGTAAGGAAAATTTTATCTTCCCAGACAACCGGGGTAGAGGCGGCGTCACCAGGGAGTGGCAAACGCCATTGGATGTTCTCGGTTTGGCTCCATTGGATAGGCGCGTCGGTCTCTTGGCTGACACCGTCGTTGTTCGGTCCGCGCCACTGGTGCCAGTTGTCAGCGGACAAAGACCCCACAAGGATAAAAACCCCAAGTAGGAATGTTAATGTATTTCGTAAAACATTTCGCATGATGAGCCTCCGTCTTTCAGCACACTTTATTGAGAGTCTGTCCCCTCACGCGGAGGAGTCGATTGTACCTTAAACCATAAACTCTGAACTGTGCCTTCCGCGGCTCCCTCATTGGGACCAAGGATTTGGAACGTGACCGTTGGAGTCTCGGGCATAATTTACTTCTCCGTTGTAACCAATTGATTAACAATTGCGGTTTATCTAAACATCAATACCAAAAATAAGGACAGGAATATCAATGTCAGCGACTCCACTTCCATTCCAAAGGCATCTGTGCCGCCCGCTCTTTTTCGGTTGGTTTGTGAATAGGTTTTCCTAATGGACGGAGCGGCAATTCTCCCTGTGCAAATTTCTGTATTCTTTCACGCGTAATAGCGACATAATTCGAGTCTTGCTCAGCAGCGATTGCTTTTCGGTTATACTGTAAGGAGGCAATAATGGTAGATCCAACACCACAATAGGGGTCCAAAACGACCCCGCCAGGTTGTGTGAGAGCCAAAACACATCGCTGGACTAATTCGACAGGAAATTGACACGGATGTTCGGTTTTCTCTGGATGGTTTGCTTTCACATTCGGAATATCCCA
>JAPOOP010000404.1 GCA_026713385.1 Candidatus Poribacteria bacterium
GAAAGGATGTCAAAATGTTTGAAAAACTCGGAATCGTAACGAATATCTGGTCTGAAGAGGTAGAAAATGGGGCGCGCTTCGATGAACTCATGGTGGAATTCGGAGCGAACGGGTTTAAGGATATGGAGGTCCGTGAAGGTGATTACCTCCGCACCTCTGAATTCGGGAAACTCATTCAACAACTCGAATCCGTGATGCCTGCGTACACCGATGCGGAATACAAAACTATCTGTGATGCCGTCTGGACAGAACAATCTTACGAAACGAAACATCCCTCGCTCTTTGCCAAGGTTGCATCTTTCGTTGAAAAAGCATCTGGACTCACTTTGAGTTATGCCATGTCCCATCCGTGGTTCTCATCCCCAAAGGATAGTGAGGCAGAGACACAACAGATCGTTAAGGCGAAGAAGTTGGCATACCTACTCTGCCCAGTGCGACCGCGGCTCCGACTCGTCGATCCCGTCACCGAAGGAGACATTGACGAATCTGCGGCTATCACCAATATAAAACATTACAAAGCACTTCTACCCGACTTTCCAATGATTTTTGCCGTAGAGAACGCTCGACAAACCGCCACACTGACCTTGAAGTTAGCCGTCGCGGGCGGTGCCAAACTCACCTATGACGAAACAAATACATACCGCGCTGACGGAACAACGATGAACCCGCCAGACGAATTTTGGGGTGCCGTCAAAATGGCGGATCTCACGTCGGTACACTTCAAACAGAAAACCGAAGACGGTGTTCTCTCAGAAGTGGGTGACGGCTTCGTCGACTTTCGGGCAATCGCCGAACGCTTGAAAACACAGGACTATACCGGCGATCTGCTCCTTGAAAACACACCGACTGCACATTCCCTACAAGATGCCCTGCGGAGCCGAGAGTATCTGCTCAGTTTGACAGCCGTGTAACCGTAAAACCGTTCCATACCCATCGCTTTTTCCGTGTATAAATCACTTGGGTTAAACGTTCATCGGTGATCGTAACAGTGTATCGTCTTTCCGCAGATTCATCTGCTGAAGTGAGACGTAGTTTCTGGAATTTCTTTCCGCCGTTAGCAATCAAGTTAATTTCCACGGGTGCGACAACCCCCGCGTGGAAATAGCATTTTATCTCATAAGTGCCATTGGGGAGTGCGACTCTGAAAACACCGTCCTCTTCACCCCAGAGGCTATCTTGATACAGCAGGAGATTTGATTCATCTCCCGCCAAGACATCGCGCAGGTCCGATGTAGGCTTCGGGTCTTCGGTATGCCAATATTTGAGTTCAAAACCACCGCCACCGGTTTTATATTCATCCTCAACAGATTTTGACCACCACCCGAACCGTCCATCCGTATAGTCAGTGTCTTTGTATATAACGATGTGATTTTGAGCAACCTTTCCATCATGCGGTTGCATGTCGAAAGTGAGCGTTGTAGCGTCCGCCCAGAATTGTGTATCCGGTGCTACCCGCTTTCGTCGATAAAGCCGATTATAGTTCGTTGAATGGATCACCTCATATTCTGGAACAAGATCTCCAACGCCGTCATATTCTGTTCGCCAAACGAGGACGTAGTCAGGGATCACCTTTTTGTTTTTGTAGCGGAGCGGAAAATGATCCGTGTTGGGTTCATAGTTGTGAAGATAGGCGACACCGTTCTCCAACGCCAGATAACCCTCTATATGTTCAAATGGAAGAATGTATTTGAAATCCCATTTCGCCGAATCAGGTGTACCGCCCCACGACCCCGGACGACTCGTAAGGACAGTGTTTGGTTCAATCATCTCCGCTGACGAGAGTGCCACCTGAGCATCTCTGTCCAGCAGATAGTAAGTTTGAACGTGATAGCCGAGATGCCATAATGCTAAAGCAATTAGGACCCCACTAAAAGCGTAGTCAATGAATCTATGAAGGTTAAAACTAAAGAACGGGAGCAGTGCGAGTAGGATGTAGATGTGTATCCGATCGCTGATCCACATACCGCCAGAGCGCAAACTCCACGGGGACCTGAAATAGAGGAATGTGAGTATCAGCGCAATGAGCAAAAAAGCGTCCGTCCGATCTATAATTGCGGTAGCCCCTCCATAGCCAATGTCTCCCGATTTCGATGCGCTACGGATAGCATAAATCTTACGGGTCTTGTCGATTAGAGTGAACAGGAAAGCGATAGCAAGTACAGTCAGGAGAAGGTTGCCTATCAGAACATGGTTATCCCGAAAAGAGACAATGGAACCGACGGAGAGAAAGTACTGCATTAACCCTTCAAAACTTCTATGGAAACCGCCTCCCTCTCGTTTCACAAGATAGTAGGTCAGTAGGATTACATAAGCGGGAAGCATAGTGCCCAAAAAGAGCAAGATAGATTTTAACTGCCCTGTCAATCGTATACGAGGGGATTCAAAGACTTCGTAAACATAGAGGAAAACACCGAGGAACGTTAGGGATACTGTAAGCAGTGCGTAGGATTGGAAGTGCGTGAGATAGACAACCGTAAGCCACACATAAGCCGTGACCAGTGCCTTAGCAGAGAGTTTATCCTCGCATCGCCACCAACACCCAAGTGCGAAGAAAAATAGTGAGACACTCAAGGCGAAGTTATAGAAACCCATGTGCAGCAAATAGTTATAGCCAAAAATGAAACCGACGAGGCAGAAGAATGGCTTGCTTTTTTGAATACCGTTGAGGAAATAGAGAAGGGAGAGCGGTAGGAGTCCTATGCAGAGACTAAAGAATATCTTCTCGCAGATGAGCGGCGGAAAGATATACATGAGCCCCGCCATTAATACATGGGACGTCCAATTTGGAAAAAGTGTTGGGTTGTGTTCGTAAACTTCCCGCAGCACGTAGTTTTCGTGAGTGTGATATACCTTTAAAACGTGTGCGTTGTGGACATGGGCGGGTCCGTCTTGTGTCCCGGTATACTTGAATAGCCACGTCGGCAAAACATGTATCACCAAAAGTGCAATCAAGACGATGTGCTGGATAGATAATCGACGCTCTTGCATAATTACCTCGCTCTTAGACCGCCAACCTTTGTATGAATAGAACCGTAATGTTGCTATTTTATAAGAATTTTTCTGAATTTCCATCATTCCTAATTTAGTGTGAGAGTTATAAATATCTATGCCAGAGCATTCAAAGTAGATTTCAATAGGTTCTATATTTTCAAGTTTTTCAAAAGATTCTATCCATGATTGTAATTTCGGTCCTATTTGATATTGAATATCGCGGTTTGGTGGAATACCAGCAATTGTTCTAAGTTCATTTATATGTAATTTTTCCGTTTTTGAAAAAGGAAGTCGCGTATTATCCGTTCTATTTCTATTAAATCTGTCAAATGCCATTACTAATATATGATCAAACTGTTTGTATAGAGGAATAAACCCTGTAGTGCATACGCTTATTTGGTCCACTTTTTCGCAAAGTTAAGAGAAGGTTTTTCGTTGAAACTCCATAGGCGTCAAATACCCTAACGCCGAATGCGGGCGTTTCTGGTGATACACTTGTTCGATAAAATGACCGATGCGATCTCTCGCCTCGGTGATGTTTTGATAGTCATTGAGATCAACTTCTTCCTCCTTAAGCGTGCGAATGAGTCTTTCAGCATACCCATTCTCCCAAGGGCGTCCTCGGTGTGCGACGGAAATCTCGATGCGATGTTCTTGGAGTGTTGCGATATAAGCCTTTGAAAGATACTGCACGCCTTGATCAGAATGATGAATCTCAGGGACGCTGTGGCACAATGCCTCTTCGAGGGGTTTGAGCGTCAGAGATTGGTTCAAGTGTGGACCGAGCTGCCAAGCCTTGATCACTCGGGTGAAGACATCCATGAGTAGGCAGACATAGATGAAACGTCCCTTGAGACGAACATAGGTAATATCAGCCACCCAGACCTGATCCTGATGAGAGACCTCAAGGGTTTCAAGCCGGTTGCTCCAAGGTTTATCCCCTCGAAGCGATTTTGTGGTTTGGGTTTCCGCACGCTTGACGGAGACCAGGAGCTTCTTCTCTTTCATCAACCGAGCGACGCGTCGGGTCCCAACGGTGTATCCCTGACGCACCAGTAGTTGTGTGATACGCCTATATCCGTATCTCGGATACCGTCCCGCAAGCGTCTCTATCTCAGCGCGTAGGACATCTTCGGACGGATCTTCTTTGGGTTGATAATAGAAACTGCTGCGGTTGACACCGAGGATTCCACAAATATCTCGCACGCAATGCTCCTGACGCAATGCCGAAATGAAGCATCGCTTTTCAGACAACGTTAGTCCAACCAGGTCAATAGTTTTTTTTGGATGTCTAACGCCACGGACATTCTCCCAACGAGCTGCTCAAGGTGAGCGATACGCTTCTCGGAGACCTCGCTGGACTGCTTATCCATAGACTCAAACAGGGATGCCGCATTTTCAAGCAGCTGTCGCTTCCACTGTGAGAGTTGATTTTCGTTGAGATTATGCCGCCGACACACTTCTGCTTGGGAAGTCGCACCGCTGATGACTTCGAGAACAACTTCCGCTTTAAACTCAGGCGTGAAGGTTCTTCGTTTCGCCATTGGATACTCCTTTCAATGAGATTGTTAGTGTAGCACAATCTTCCTTTAGGGAGTGGTCTAAAAAACCGTAGGCAGTACAAAGGGTCAAAGTAAAAACCGTCCACGTATTTAACATTGAGGTCAACATCACTGTTCAGTCTGACATTCGTATCGTTTGCATACGAACCCTGCCCAAAAGTTTTTATTTTCATGCTTTTCAGGGTGTCATCTGCATTGATGCACCCTTTCACCATTCTTTCTATATTTGAGAGTTTCGTTTCTTCTGTGTCACTTGGGGGCTTCCTCCAGTTATTTAATGTTTCTTCTAAAAACCTTGGCATGGCTACGTCCTCCTTTTGTTGTGCAGAATGCAATGACGTTCAGACGCGTGACAAATTTCTCTATTGTTGTTACAAATACGAGGTATCGCTCGTAGGCTCACTCACACCGTTCTAAAGGTGGAGGACAGGACTTGGCACGGGAAGCACCAAGTTAGAACTCCTGTCCACGAGCTTAAATAGAGTATAGCAGAAAACAAAGGAGCGGTCAAGACGATTTGTCGCTGGAGGATTGCCAATGGGGTTTTGCGTAGGGTTAGCGAGTCTCGGTAAAGATTTCAGAGGTGTTTTGAGAAAGAGATGCAGTTCAGATTTTGCAACCATCCGTTGGTAGGTCTCGTTAAGACTGGCATTGACATTCCGATTGACGCTCAACTGGAGGGATATGCATGGCAAAGATCACCATATCAGAAGCCGTCGGTTTGACAGGCGTTTCAGAATCGACCATCCGCCGCGACATCAAATCTGGCACGGTTTCATCAGAGAAAGACGAGAAAGGACACCGCAGGATTGACACTGCCGAACTGCATCGGGTGTATGACGTGACACCACCGCCTGACAGTCAGAAGGCGGAACCTGAAAGTCAGCAGATTATCGGCTTACTGGAGAACCAGATTGCCGATCTCAAGGCACAACTCTCGCAGGTTTCCGATCGCGAGGCTTCACTCATAGACGAGAGATCCAGACTCCTTGATTTGTTGTCTGCGGAGAAAGACGAAAAGCGCGCACTCATGCCACCAGTAGAAGAACAGACTCGGAAATCTTCTAACTGGCTGCTCCGGCTCGTAGGTGCGCGATAGTCCCATCGAATCAAAAAGCGACTTGCCTAATTTTTACCCATCTGATATACTCTACAAATCCAGTTTGGGTGGCATTGCTACGAGCAGCGCACGCTGTTTCTGCCACCCTTCCACTGTAGCAAGTGGAGAAAGGACTGGGCTGGAAAATCCAAGATAAACAATAACTGACAGAATTTATGGAAGGTGTCGCGTGAATGCGAATGTGAATCCCAAGACGATATTTACTGGGGACAATCTCCCTATCATGCGAGGCATGAATAGCGAATCGGTTGACTTGATATACTTGGATCCGCCGTTCAATTCCAATGCCAACTACGCAGCACCGATCGGTTCAGAAGCGGCGGGTGCTGAATTCAAAGATACATGGACGCTAAATGATGTGGATGCCGCTTGGTTAGACCTCATCGAAGCGAAACACCCTGCTCTTAACCGAGTCATCCATGCAGCGATGACCAACTCCGATAAATCCTATCTGATTTACATGGCGATTCGGTTATTGGAGATGCACCGCATTCTCAAGCCTACGGGAAGTCTATACCTACACTGTGACCCGACAATGAGCCACTATTTGAAGTTGATTATGGATAGCGTATTTGGCAAGAGTAATTTTCGGCGTGAAATCATTTGGAATTTAGAAACTGCATCCGGGTTCAAAAGCCAAGTTAAAGGTTTTATACGTGGGCATGATACCATTCTTTATTATACCAAAGGCAGGGACTTTCTATTCAACAAAATCTTTCAACCCCATAAACCAGAGTACATCAAGCGGTTTCGCAAAACAGATAAAGACGGGAGGCGTTATCGTGATGATAGACCTAATAAAAGACGACAGTATCTTGACGAAACGCAAGGAGTTGCTTTTACAGATGTTTGGACAGATATAATGTCCTTTCAACAGCATTCAACATCTAAAGAGCGCACAGGCTACCCAACCCAAAAACCTCTTGCTCTCCTTGACCGAATTATCAAAGCCTCATCTAACGAAGCCGACATCGTATTAGACCCGTTTTGTGGATGCGCCACAACTCTCGTAGCAGCTGACAGACTCCAACGGGATTGGATCGGTATTGACATATCCGCAAAAGCCGCTGAATTGGTTGTCGAGCGTATCAGAGGCGATCAAGGCATGTTTGAAGACATTGTTCCACGAGTCGACATCCCGAAACGCACGGATTTAGGCAATATCCCCCGCTATAACGCCCCTGAAAACAAAACCCAACTCTACGGCGAGCAAGCGGGGAATTGTAACGGATGCGGTGAGCATTTCCAAACGCAGCACCTTGAAATAGATCACATTATCGCGGAATCCGTTGGCGGAACTGACCATATTGAAAACTTGCAACTGCTCTGCTCCCACTGCAACCGCATCAAAGGGAATCGAGGGCAGGAATATCTTATCTCAAGACTCAACGAGAGATAAAAAACGAGACCGAAACTCCAAAAAGGAGACTTATTAAGTTTATGATACAATCTTTAAAACTGGAATCGTATAGAGGATTTAGGGACACAACCATTGAATTTTCTAACATCACATGCATTATAGGAGAGAACAGCACAGGTAAAAGCACGATAATAGAGGCTATTCAAAACTTATTAAGGACAGATCGTGCGATACCTCAAAATCATTGCAAGGCAGGTGTAAATGATAAGAATGCTACATCTTTATCGTTAGCGTTTCAAGACGGAAGTAAATTGTCTAAAAATATCCAAAACCCAAATCTTGAAAAGAAGAGTCGTAATTCCCTTCCCAAATGCCTTACAACTATTAGTCCGATCGGAACACATTGTGCCTTTCCTGTAAAAGATAATCCGGACTACGATAAACCTATAAAAAATCAGAATATCGGAGATATAGCATGGCAGAACATTTTGAAACACTGTGATTTTACTTTAAGGACTGCTGCTGAATCAACGACTACGAAAAGTGATGCTTACAGATTTAATAAGGAACACACAGCAGACATATCGGAAAAATTTACAAATGATTTTAATAATGTGCTGGAAGGTAGTATTGGGAGGAAGTATAAGTTTGAGGTGGTTTTTGGAAATGAAGGAAACCAATTAGTAGTTCAATTGCATATTTCTTACAGGGAAAGTGATAGAGAATCTGATAAACAATCGTCATGGGTTGATTTGAATTATGAGTCTGGAGGTTTTCGGATTTTAATGGCTCTCTGTAGTTACCTTTTGAACGATCAAGATAAGTCGGAAAAGGTATTTGTCATGGACGAACCTTTTACAAATATACACCCAAAGGCACAGAGGCACGTAAGTCGCATGCTTCAATCATTAAGCCAAAGGTTTCAGATTATCTACGCAACCCATTCCCCTCACTTAGTGCCTGAACGCGATAAGGTTATATGCACATTGACAGAGACTGCTGGCGATTTATCAATCTGCAAATTTGAAGAATATCCTTTGAATCTCTTTTACGACCTTTCACCACTCGCTTTAGATGCCGTTGAGAAAGTAAAAAGGAGCGATTCTGCTATAAATGTGTGTGTTGAAGGAAAAACAGATGACAGAATATACCAAAGATTTTTTGAACTGGAAAGGATTGCTGATAAAATTGATATTACAAATATAAGAGGATCAGGTAATTTGGGAAAATATATTACCGCTTTTGCGACTATAGATAAACCAAGTTTATTTATAAGTGATCCCAATGAGAATGTAGAAAAGCCCAAACGTTTACGCGAACTTATAGCAGAACATGATAATCTTTTTCTATTGGAATTGCCCTGCAAAGAAGATAATCATGTGAAGAAAGGTATAGAAAATTTAATGCCAAATCATATAATCGAAAAAGCCTTTAAAGAATTAGATGAAACCGTGCAATTATGGACTAAACAAAACCATCCAGAAGAACCCCCCAAAGAAGAATATACAGTCCACAATAACAAAAAATCACAGTTAGCGGAGTTTTTTGTAAATGAAGCCGCTCACAGAGATTACGAATTTTTTAGTCCAGTTATTGATAAGATTACTGAAATACGTGAAAAATTTGGAATATAGGTTTTAAACAGCACCAGTCTTTTCAACAGATACAAAGAGTAGTTAAAGGGATTTCAAAATTTTCAAAGCCTTCGCACTCAGCATTAGGGTATCTGACACCTGTCGAATTTCAACAGCAAACTTGGAACCTAACTTTGCTAAATTTTGGTCCAAATTAAAGGTGGCACTTCACAGTATTATGTTTAGGAATAATAAAAGGAAAATTCGGAAGGCAATTCCAACAATATCAGAGTTAACAGGTATCGCAGCAGGTACACTAACTGCATATTTTCTTAAGTCAAGTAGTGCTGGAACGACGGCTGGCGGCTTTATTCAACCAGTGCTTGCCGACTTCTTAAATCGTATGTTAAGTCCAATGCAAGAACACAGGGTACTTACGGTTTCCGCTTTTGCTGTGGATTTCATTGAAAAGAGGTTAAAAGATGGAGAGAAGTTGCGAGATGATGGTTTTTTTAGTGAGGGGACAATCTCCAGATCTGATGCCGTAGAAGTTGTTGATTCAATGCTATTTACAGTAGAAGATGATCCTCAAGAGCAGAAAATTCCATACATGGCACACTTAATTGAGAACGGATGTTTTGATGCGAGTATTCATCCCGGTTTATTACATTTCCTGTACAAGGAATCTAAATCTCTAACATACCGACAACTGTGTATTCTAAAGTTGATTATTGAAAATAAATATCCGCTCAGCCTCAAATCTACTGTAGAAACCCCATGGCCCACCGAAGAACCGAGGCCTATGCTCTCTAAAGATACGTTTCCTACATTAGTGGAGTGTGTCAATTTGGGACATCGAGGATATATCGATTATAAACTGTCATCCGTCGACGATACACGATCAGGACCCGTGGCGTTACTCGTCCCGCATTCCATGCGGAGTCAGGTGCCCGCAGGTCAGATGTATGCACGCATGGGCTTAGCCGATATTCCAGAAGATGATGTGCTGCCACTCGCAAAATCGCTTAGCTGATACCTGCAACACTACAATCCTGCAAGGTTCATAATATCGCCTTACCCTCAACTTCCAGTCTATGGAGAGGATAACGACCATGGATCCCCTTTCTGAAAGGGTTAATGAAATACGCAATTTTATGGAGTTTAAAACCGTCCGCAAGGAACATTAGCCAAAAGCAGGCAGCTTGCTATCAAAGACTGGGTGATTGGTTTCTGTACTGTTGCTCACCCACAAGATCGGATAACTCGTTAAAAAGGAAAATTAATGGCTATAGATTTTATTGTCAACACGTTACCGCAAATAATTGGAACCACTGGTTCAATTCTATCAATTACCGACTACTTCGCGAGGCATCACCCTGCTCATACAAAAGAGCATCTTGCACGCAATTTGGAACTGATGTCAGAATATATGCGTGAAAAACATCAAAGTAAAGACCCAGAGGACACGTTGAGAAATGATTGGTTTTCTGAAAATCAGGTTTCTAATCCTCGCGTTCTACGGCGATTGTTAGATAAAACCGTAAAGGAAATTATCAACGACTCTCAAGAGAGCAAAAGTGAACATATTGCTAAATTTTGGGTGAATATTTGCCTTACATCTAATGCTGATATAGATGAAGCAACTGCTTTTTCGTATTTAGAAACAATAGAATCATTATCGTGGCGGCAATTGTGTATAATCAGACTTATAGCACTACGCGAAAATCAGGAAAAGCAAGTAGATTTTCGTCGTATATCTAATGAGGATGTAGAACAAATGCCGCAAGACGAGAGTGCGAGATTTTATTCTATTGGCAGAGAGTATCGAAGTTTGATGGATGATCGCCACATTGAAGGGGCATCTATTCCTCAATTTACAGAAACTCATGAACCGTTTGTGGATTTCCCAGGCTCTGGATGGCTCCCAGGTTATACAAAACGATTGCATTCATTAATGAACCTACATGAGATTCCAGATGGAGAGATTGAACAAACTTTTTCAATATGGAATGTAAGGGTGCCCCAGACTACGTAATGACGAGACAACCACCGAGATCACCAAGATCGCATAACGCACATATATAGAAACTGCGAAAATCTATACATATCCGATCTAATATGTATAGTTTGCATACATATCCTTTCCACAATCGCCTACAAGCCCTCAAAACCACGCCTCTGTGGTCTAACCTACCTGAATACCGCCAAATCACACCAGCACGACACGCCACACGAGAGCGACCCGTTGAAAAAGGCGCGGGCGGCGCATTTCTCCGACCGACACCCAAAAGGCGTTTGGCGGGACCGGGCGAAGCGGTACAATTACCCACCCCTGCGTCCACGAGGCATACAAGGGCGTTACTCACCTATTTTCCATACATCACCTGCTCCTACCGCGCGTAACCACTCGCGAATCTCGTACTCGGATATCTCCCAGTGTTCCGCCCATCGAGATACATGATCGACCTTGAAAAGCGGATAGTCCTCCAGGGACAACTTCGCATCATCAGTGACCGCAAATAAGATAGCACCCGCGAGATACCCCGCACATTTGCCATCATACCCCCAGGTATATAACTTCGGCGAAAAATCAAAAGCGTCTCGATCCGTTTGAAATATATTTCGATGCGTTTCATGCGATAAAAGAGACGTTTCGCCATTGCACTCGACTTCGACAATATGCCCTTGTTCTGTCGTTTTGCCTCTAAATATTCTATCCATTGAAAATCCTTTCCAAATCGCCTGTAAGCCCCTCCAAAGACCACGCCTCTGTTGAGCAGATTAATTTGGCGAGTTAGTTTTCTACAATCTCGCCGTGTTTATGATGATGTTTACAATAATCAATATAGGTTGTTAGACGTTCAGCTAATGCCTTCTCCATTTTGGTCTTTGGAACGTGATACTCTAAATCTATACAAAACACTTTGCCATTTGCTTGTAGCCATTTCAAAACATACTCAAAGACCGCAAGATGTGGGAGCGAGGCATTGCAATATTTATCTAACACCGGTTCAACTTTGGCGTAAATCCGCATTTCATGGTGGATACCGTCTTGAATAGCGTTTAGAATGGCGTTAGCTACCTTTTTTCGCGGTCTACCAGTGAGTTCTTTGTGATCTTTACTACCAACCATAATATTATTAGTGATTGATGTGTAATACCATAATATCTTATTTACTCCTTTTCCAATATAAGGCTGTCGTGTGTAAGGCTGTCGTGGATCGGGAGAGAAAGTTATGTCGTCATACATTCTTTTTACTCCTTTTTTTGGTGCGTTTGTGTAATGAGAAATTATACCACATCGGAGGTGTCAGAGCGGGTGTCTGCTCGCGGTTTGGTTTCAAGGAGTTTCTGTAGGACAACCGCCGGCGGTGAAATTCGCTGAAAACACATCATGTACTGCAGTTTTGCGCGAAAAACGTGCAAAATCTGAAAAAAATGCGGTTGTGGCTGTCTAATATAATACACCGTCTTTGATATATTTCATAACCTTATCGTGTTCTTCGGGGGCTTGATCTCTATCAGAAGGTATGTAGGCAAATGAACTGTTACGTCTTGATTTAAGTATCCCCGCTCCAGTAATATATTTTTCGTGTTGTGCGTCCGCAGAGACGAATAAAATGTTAGGGAAATACAGGTAGTATAGATACTCAAAATCTCTTGCCCCAATCTTTTTGTTGTAAGCATTTTCATTCTGATAAATATAGAAGGCGAGATAGTGGTATAGGGCATACCAAGTGTAAGGAAAACTGTCACGGATACGGCTATCTGTCAGGTTATTTCGGGTGTTATCCCAGTGTGTTCTATCAAATCCTGAAGGACCTTCCAACCTAGGGATAAACGCCCTGTCACAAATTCCCGCAAAGTCGTTTTCCAGCATGGATTTTGAAAATGCAAATGCTTTTTTAAAGTTGTTTATAGGATACATTTCTTTATATTTAGACAAGACTTTCTCAATAGCTGTTCTGGCTATATTTTTATCTGTTTTAAACATTTCAAAAATAGAGAAAACATTTTCAAAAAAAGTTCCTTTACTAACTGTTTTGAATCTCTCCATAAATTGATCCCATCTAAGGTCTTGATAGGGGGCATTGGCGAAACCGACCAAGGCGTTTTCTCTGAAACCTTTTAAAGTAGGGATCTGTGCAGATAGAAATCTGTCGGCGTCATCAAAAAATCCTACCAATTTTTTAGCAAATTCTACATTTTCCCTTTCTTCTTCACCCATATCCTGCTCTGATTTGAGGTTAACTAAGTCAATATTATCGCTTTGAATTATTGGTTGCCCCTCAAGTTCGTTTTTAACTAATATTTGCCATGGCTCAATGTAAAAGACTTCAAAGGGATTTTTTAATCGTTTATTCGCACCTTTAACATGGTTGTAAATTTCAGCGAATAAAATAGTCGGACACAGCACTTTGTAGTTTTTGTATATTTCTGTAGCGGGCTGGTTGATTGTCATAGTCCAAAACGTCATATCGGCAAGAAGTAAGTCCGGTTTTCTATGGCTTTGAATAATCATAGTTTCTCTCCTGTTGAATAGGGTGTAAGAGGTGGGCTTTCTCCACTACCTAAAAGTGAGGACTCCAGCCTGAAAGTGTGTTAATGTTTGACGCTCTACGTCATACGCTGGTATTCACGTTCGAGATATTTCTGTAGATCAGAACTGTTTTTACTCATATTGATAAGGTAAACCCACTCAAGAGTGTTTACTGGTGTTATGATATATGGAGAGCTGCCTTCAGGTATACCAATTGTGTCGGATGTAACAGATTCTTGTTGGGGCTGTTTTTTTATTAAGTGTCTAAAGTTGTATACTCTAACCACTTCAGGATTGATACAATCGGGGTCTATTTCATTTTTATCGCCTATCAGTGGGACAAAATATATTGGTGTGCTTTCGTTAAGACCTATAAAGAGACCTACGACAGCATAATAGTGGGAATGTTCTTTATATATGACTATTATGTGTGTTGGGTCTTCGATATTCTGCATTGGTATATTTTCCCTTTGAATATCCATGTTTTCATCAAACATACCCATTGGGATTCTTTCATGCTCTATATGACCTGGGAATTTACCGCCTTCTTTGATAAATGTTTTAAGGTCTGACAATTCTTCTTCGTGTCCGTCAAAAATATCGTCGTTTCTTGCGCATGTGTAGTGGCACTTTCCCTGATCTGTGGAACTTTGAGATGGTTTGTCTTTAAAATCATAGATTAGCGTGTTAAGGGCGATTTTCGCAATCCCTCTGAGTATATTTTTTTCCTGTTCTTCATTTGGTTCTACTGTGAATACTTGTTTGTCCCCTCTAATGGTTGTTGTAACGTTTTTTATTACGAAAGGTTCTTGGGTATCATTCCACCTATCTTCGTCATTTATTATGTCCATGAGGGTTTTGTTAACTCCTGTGACTGCGTTTTCTACAAAAGCCGTATCAATATCTGCAAAGCCTGAATTACAGTCCCTACAAACTTTTCTTATCAAGGTAAGTTTATTGTTATGTTCGGGGAGTATTGATCGGTTTACAACATGCTCTTTGGACCATTTGCCTTTAGTTAGTTCCGTCTGGCAATAGATACATTTGGGATATACTTTTTCTGGCAAACTTTTTCTGCGTGCTTTCTTTTTCGTGCTACGAGGTTGCTTTTGAGACATAATGTGATAATCCTCCTATAAGGTTGGTATAAATACTCACCGGCATGGTGTTGTTCCACCTACATAATTAGCAGAAAAATCAAATACTACCGCTTTTTTTGACAAAAATATACGTATCAGATCGTGTTGTGTGCGTTAGGGCAACCAAAGAACTCCTTCGTTCCAACGCGGTATATGTATTATTCCCAACTCGGATCTGGGCATTATTCTTTTTTTAACTGGACTTTTTGGATGAATAGAGTAGGGTACGTATTCAAAACGATCACAGCGAGGATGGGTATTATCAGGGTCTCCTGCCAGTATGACGTTAAAAGAAAAAGGCTCAACCAAAAGTCCAGTAAATAAATCCATTACACATCCAACACTCTCATCCTTCAGAAAAAAACGAAAATAGTGCCGATGTTCTGTAGTATCATAAACAAAATTTTCCACTTCAATATCTTTTGCCGACATCACGAAATCTGTAGGTGTTCCATTGCCGTTATAGATAAAATCTTTGATACAATCAAACATCGGTTCGTGCCCAGTATATCTTCTGGAATAATGATACAAAAAACAATGAAATGCCATCTTTGCTATGGCTCTCGCTATGGTTTGCTCGGCTTCTGGATCTGGTATGACCTGAATACGTCCTTTAAAAACCTCTGTCGTAAGAGATTTATCTTCTTCTGTGATTTCCTTCGTTGCACCTTGAAATGCTTTATAGGCATCATTGAAAATCTTCCGAGAGTTGACTGCTTCAGGGTAGATCGTCCGCAAGTCATATCGAGTTCGAGGGAAATCCGTTATGTACTTAGACCTGAACTTATTGATATTTTTCAAGAAACGCCATGTTGCCTCTGGTGGAAAAACGTAAGTATTACCAAAAAAACAAAATACCTTCTCTTGTGCATCATAGTCCGAAATGTTACCAACGCTTGAGGTATGAAATTTATCACGATTTTCCGCAATAATGTCTCTACTGGTTTGTCCTTCTGGATATAGCGTTAAAATCATCTGTGGATGCAGTGCGCTGAACCCGTATACAAAATCAGGTACGTGACTATCTGGATCACTGCGCTCATGCAGGACAATGAGATTATCGTACAACGGATCTGGAAAAGGGATACGTACCGGATTTACCCCACCGGCGCGTTTACGATAGATAGAAGCATGCCCCCCTTCATTTTCTAACCCCAATTCCATCTGAATTACATTCCACAAAAAGGCAATGTGAGATTGTTTTGACAAAGTATTGTCAAGTTTTCCCAAGTCACTATTACAAGTTTTGCACAACTTATGCATTACCCAACCGGCTGTGCCTTTCTGAAGTAGAGACTTAGGAAAAGCATGTTCTCTATTCAAATTCGTTTCTTGTCTGCAGTAAATGCATTTGCCTGTTTCCATTTCTATTCTCCAGACTGGTTTTGACTCATTTTTTAAAATTAGAGGTTGACATATACCGGAGAACCTTGTTAAAATACAAATGCCAAACACCGATATGCATCATAATACCTCAATTGGTTTTGGTAATCTTGGGGCGGCGGCAACCGCCCCTCTCTCTTGCAATAGTATACTATTAATTTTTACCATTTATCAAGGTAAAGACCTAAAAAAATCGCACTTTTTTTATTGACAATTTTTGGCAAAAATGTTAGACTTTTAAATGAAAATGGGGGTGCGTTAACCCCCCCCGCCAAAGTTAATTATCTCAACTACTACATCGGATTTTCGCTTCGGCATTTTTAATTATAGCACACGCGGCAGTTAAAGTCAACTGCAGGATGCCAAGCGATTCCGCAAACTTACGGAGACTTGGCATTTTTTATGACCAATGCATTTCTGAAACAGGACTTGAGAACACTCATCAATTCCCATCTTTTCTGTGTCGATAACCTCTCCGATGCTGAAATTCGTGAACGTCTTAATAGAGACGGACCCCCTGTCGGTTATGAAGGTCAACACATTCTCGGCTATCATTGGTTCGCCTATCCGAACGCGGCGGACGGACTTTATAGAAAAGCCCTTGCACGTGTCAACATGTTCGGCGATCTCGTTGTCGGTAGCGGCGAGGAAACGTGCCTTGTGTGTATCAAGCACGGCAGGCTTTCGGTAACGCGCCAAGTCGGCAAGGATGTCGTCTCGGTTCACGATAAACGGTTGCTGGTGTTGCCATGAGAAACGCCATACTTTTCCCTAACCGCATCCCCTACCGAGAAGAACTGATGTCTACAACCGTCACGTATGCTCCAAACGCTTCGCTGTAGGATCGAGTGTTTTGCTTGGGTGTTTCCCCTGCTCGCGATGCCTTCGCGAAAATGCTCGAAAAACTGTCAATTGAATGGCTCCAGTTTTTCGAGGGATACCAGCGGTCCCACACATATACAGAAAAACTTTGACAAATACACAGAGTTACCATAAAATTATAAAGACAACTTTGAAATCATTACCCAAAACGGACTGGCAACCTACGGGAGAAATTGCCCATGCGCTTAACCTCTCAACAGCGAGACCACTACAAAAAGCAAGGTTTCGTGGTAATTCCGAATCTCTTTAGCACAGCCACAGTAACATCGATGCGTGAGCATTACACGAAACGCCGCGCAGAAGGTCCGAAACCCGGTGACACCGGTGGCACAACCGATCACGCCGATGACCCAAATCATCAATTTCCACGCATGATCAATATGCACAACTGGGACGAGCGAACCCAAGAATGGGCATCGGACACCAACGTACTTACCGCTACGGAACAACTCATTGACGATACGCCGGTGCTTTTACAAACGATGCTCTATTTCAAACCGCCCGGCGCACGAGGTCAGGCACTACACCAAGACGAACAGTACATCACTATAGATCCAATCATCGGTGTGTGGGTAGCATTAGATACATCCGACGAAGCCGTTGGACGTATGGTGCTTATCCCACGTTCCCATCAAAATGGACTGCTATCTGTTGAAACAGCTGACACTGCTATTTCGTTTACAAATGTACAAGCCGTTAAACCAGCAAACGCTGAAGAACTCGGAATAGACATGTCACCGGGTGACACGCTTTTCTTTGACGGCAAAGTTATTCACGGTTCTTACAAAAATAAAACAGGCGACCGCTGGCGGCGGAGTTTTATATGCCACTATAGAGGCGAGAATTCGCAACAGTTTGAACCCACTGAAGGAACACACGTCTCACATCTCAAAAAATAGTTTGGTTCCAACTATAATACTGTAAGTTCGACATCAGAATTTTAAAGCAATCCAACATGACCTATCACGCATATCACATATATGAAAATGGACGAGTTCCAGCACTCCAGCGGAGTGCCATTGCTTCGCAGTGAGAATAGAAAACCGAAGTCCAAGTGCTTGCACTCCAGCGGAGTGCTATGTCTATAGAAACAAAATATCACATAAATAACACAAAAAAATTGGAGGATCTGGATTGTTAAAAGTATCAAAGTTTGGCGGAAGCTCCCTCGCATCAGCAGAGCAAGTCCGCCGTGTTTGCGACATCATCACTGCCGATCCCGGACGCCGTCTCATTGTTGTTTCTGCTCCCGGAAAACGACATAGCCAAGACATCAAAGTAACAGACCTACTCATCGCAGCGGCATCCCAACGACTCACGGGAAAAATCGGTGCCTCGGAATGTGCTGAAGCGATTGAACGGTATCGGAGTATTGCATCTGAATTGGAGCTCCCGCCGGAAGTTATTGAGCCTATCGCTCGTGACCTAACGGAACGTTTGGAAAATAGCACAACCGATGCCGATCTCTATATGGACACAATGAAGGCGGGCGGTGAAGATAACTGCGCACGCCTGATCGCACAAGTTTTACAAGCACGCGGTGTAGACGCACATTACGTGAACCCAAAGGATGCTGGCTTACTACTTTCGGACGAACCCGGCAACGCGCAAGTGCTACCCGAAGCATACAACCGTCTGCGGGACCTACACGAACGTCCCGGTATCACCATTTTTCCCGGTTTCTTCGGCTACTCGAAACAGGGAAACGTTGTCACTTTTTCGCGCGGCGGTTCAGACATCACAGGTGCTATTCTCGCCAGTGCTGTTCGGGCGGAAGTCTATGAGAACTTTACAGATGTCGATTCAGTGTTCGCCGCAAACCCGTCTATTGTTAAAGATCCGGTACCGATCGCCGAGTTAACCTACCGTGAGATGCGCGAACTCTCTTACGCAGGCTTTTCTGTGTTCCACGATGAAGCACTCGAACCGGTCTATCGAGCACAGGTGCCTGTCAACATCCGAAACACGAATAACTCGAAAGCAGATGGCACGCTAATTGTTCCAAATCGTACATCAACGGATATTCCGGTTGTCGGTATCGCTGCGATGGACAGTGTCTGCTGTATCTATCTCAGTAAATACCTAATGAACCGTCAGATCGGGTTTGGGCGGCGACTGCTACAGATATTAGAAGCCGAAGACATCTCTTTTGAACACGTTCCGTCCGGGATAGACAATATGTCCGTCATCCTTCGAGAAGATAGCCTATCAGCAACAAAAGAGAAAAGAATCGTCGAACAAATTCGACAGACCCTTGCACCAGAAGATATTTTCGTGGAACGCGGGCTATCCTTGGTTATGGTTGTAGGTGAAGGCATGCGTCACACCGTCGGCATCGCCTCACGTGCTACAAGTGCACTATCTGAAGCAGAGGTCAACATCGAGATGATTAATCAAGGCTCCAACGAAGTCAGTATGATGTTCGGCATAAAATCTAACGATATGGAGACCGCCGTTCAAGCACTCTATGCCGAATTTTTTGGCTAACGGATTGCAGCAACGTGGAGGTCCCCGAAGTTAAAACGTTTCGGATTTACAATGAATTTAGATACAAACCCGCAACAACGGCGCGGGTGACTCGAACACGAAAACCTTCAAAGCACAAATTAGCGTCACTTACCCGCAAGGAATAATTAAAAAATGGAAATAACTGTTCAACCGAAAGAATTAGCAGCAGGAAAACTGACAGATGCACACGTGGCGCAAGCCGTTAAGGCGATTCGCGTTGATGGCTACGTTGTCTTGGAGAACGTCGTCAGTCATGACCACTTGGACATCCTTCGCGAACGGATGGATGCCGATTCACAAATCCTTATTAATAAGGAAAAATGGGGTGGCGCTGGCAGACTCATAGGGCATCTCCAGCAGGGGCCACCACCTTATGCCCCCTACATCTTCAGAGACATCGTCGCGAACCCTTACGTCGTACAAGTGACAAAAGAGTTGCTCGGTCCTGGGCTCTATAATAACTTTTACAACGGCAACACGAACTGCCCAGGTAGCACAACCCAACCGCTACACAGAGACGGTTCTCATCTGTGGCCAGACGAGGAAGTAGCACATCCGACAGCAGAAGTCGTCGTTAATATTTCTCCACTGGATACAACAGAGGAAAATGGCAGTGTAGAACTCTGGCCCGGCTCACATCTTAATGTCAGTGGACGCCGAATAGAGGAGGAAGAAGAGGAAGCACGCCGTAAAATCGCACCCCCTATCCGTGGAAACGCGAAAAAGGGAAGTGCCTTGATTCGAGATATACGACTCTGGCACCGAGGCGTCCCCAACCCATCCGATGCACCACGCCACATGATCGCATTGATCTATCGTGCCAGTTGGCTGAAATCCAACCGGCGACTGAAGTATAAAACCGGATGTGAAGCCGCTTTTGAAAATAGTGATCTCGATCATAATGCTGAGTTCCTTGACTTCGCTGAGAATAAAATAGATGATTATAATTATCTTTTCAATCCGAGATTCTAATCCAAGTTCATGACGGAGGTTCCCATGAACGCCCAAACCGATTGGCTCCCCGCCGAGCCTGACCTCGAGACAATTTGTAAAACCTACAACGACCCGATCTATGCCCTCTCCCAAGCCGAAGTGCCCGCTATTATTCTCAGGAACGCCTATTCACCTGCACAATGTCATGGGCTTATCGACCGATTCACAAAGATGGGTTTAATGCGCGACGAAGCTGATATTAACTCCGCAGACAAACGCACCCGTATCGACATCGGGACCAGCCTTGGCAATCGTGGTGCGGATAAAGCGAATTTTCTGACACACGCCAAGACAACAGAACATCTCTTCAAATTCCTGTTCAACGGATTTGATAATCCTGTCGATCTTATCTACGATTCGCTCACTGCACTTTCACCCGGAAAAGAGGTAAAAGTCGCACGTGAACCGGACGGCTCACGCTACGGTCCCGCGATCTTCCGTGTCCACTATGAAACGCACAGTTATAAGCCACACATCGATCACGTCAAATATCGTGAACAGCGCACCAATTACGAAGTTTACCGATTTGAGCATCAGTTTGCGGGTGTGTTGTGTGTCCAAAATGCCGATGAGAATGGAAGAGGCACACAAGCTATCCTGCATCGCTGCCTCTGGTCCGAAGAAGTACAACCCCATATCGCCGAGGAGACCTTTGATCAATACGCTGTTGATAA